>DASTBI010000164.1 GCA_035712145.1 Candidatus Eisenbacteria bacterium
GAAGAACGACATGACCTTCAACCAGGAGGTCCCGGCCCAGCTCTCGATGCCTGGGGAGACACCCTTGCTCGTGGCGGTGCGCCGCAAGTCGGGCGCGGCCGTCGGCGGCGAGAAGGTGCCGCTCAAGATCGACGTCAACGAATTCACCGAGCAGAGCTGGCACGGGATGAAGAAGCTCAGCCTGGAGAACGGCGCCGACACGAGCACGTTGCTCGAGGGCTTCGCATGGTACCTGCACCGGCTGGCGTGGAATGCGGGGATCTACCCGTACATGCCCGGCCTTGCTTCGTGGGTCAGGCTCTACGTCAACGGTGCCTACCTCGGGGTCTACGTGAGTGCCGAGCAGGTGGACAAGCGATTCATGGAGAACCGAGGGCTGTGGCTCTCCGACGACACCTGGCTCTACAAGCAGAGTGACGTCGGTCCTCCCACCATCGAGTTCGGCCCGCTGACGCACAGTCCGACGTATCAAGCGCTCTGCTATTCCCCGTTCCCGCCGAATACCTGCCCGATCCCTGCGCCCAATGATGTGGCCACGCAGCTCAACGCGCTCATCGACATGCCGGGGATGCTCACGCTCGGGGCGGTCAATTCCTGGGCGTACAGCCCCGACAACCTCTTCTCCAAGGGAAAGAACTTCTACTTCAGCGACTCCCGTTATCGTAAGCGGCTCCATTACTCGTGGGACATGGACGCCAACTTTGGCTCTCTGAACACGACCAGGAGCATCTACGAGCTCGGCAACTCGCCGTTCGAGGACGTGATCATCGACAATCCGACGTTCCGCACCAATTACAACGCGATCATGCGGAACCTCATCAACGGGCCCCTCAATACCGGTTCCCTGACCGCGGAGGTCAACGCGCTCGAGGCGGCCTTGCTGCCCCACCTGGGCACCGATCCCTACAATCCCGTCGGCTCGGCGGGATTCACGGAGCTCCGCAACTACATCTCTGCGCGGAACACCAACGTCATGTCTCAGCTTCCGGCCACGCTCTCCGTGGAGGACACGCAGGCCGAGCCGAGGATTCTGTCGGCTCATCCCAATCCGTTCATGGGCAGCACCAGCATCCAATTCCAGCTGGAGCGCTCCGGTCCGGTGCGGGTCGCGGTGTACGACGCGCGCGGCGCGCTGGTGCGGACGCTGGTGGAAGGCCCGCTCGAGCCGGGTGCGCATCGAGCGAGCTGGGCAGGAACGGACCAGCAGGGGCGCCAGGTCGGGGCGGGGATCTACTTCGTTTCCTGCCAGGCGAACGGCAGGACCTGGAGTGAGCGCATCGCCCTCCTCCGCTGACCGATCCTGAGATCGTCGGCGTCCGAAGGGATCACTGGGGCTCGTCCACCCCGAGGGCCTGCTCGAGGCCCCATCCCGCATCGAGATGGCCACCCCGCGTCAGGAGCTTTGCAACTCTGGTCGCTCCCAATGCGTAACGCCAGGGTCGCGAAGGGAAGGGCCCCCTTCCGATCGCGAGGGCTCGGGTCTGAAGGGCGCGTGGGAGCAGGCTCCCTGGCTGGAGGGTGTGATGGAGGCTCGGACGATGAAGCCTCGCCGGCGTTGGTGGCTGTGGTCGCTGGCGGGACTCGTGGTGATCTCGGTCGTGGTCGGCCTCCTGGTCGCACGGAACGGCCGCGGCGACGGCAACGGCAAGAAGAAGAACGAGAAGGAAGGGCCGACCGCCGCGCCGGTCGAAGTCGCCGAGGTGCGTCGCGGGGACATCACCACCTATCTCGAGACCACGGCCACGCTCGAAGCCCGTAACTCCGCCACGCTGGTCGCGACGCGCACCGGCCAGGTCCGCGCACTGATCGCGGAAGAGGGCCGGGCGGTGAACAAGGGCGACGTGCTCGCTCAGCTGGACGACACCGAAGCGCGGCTCGCGGTCGAGCGCGCCGAGGTGATGCTGAAGAGCGCCGAGCGCGAGGCCGAGCGTGGGAAGCAGCTGACGCAGCAGGGCTTCATGAGCGGGAAGGACATCGACGACCTCGAGCTCAAGCGCCGCACCGCGAAAGTGACGCTGGACGAAGCCCGTTACAACCTGACTCAGACGCGGCTGACGGCGCCGTTCTCGGGGCGCGTCACCGCGCGGATGATCAATCTCGGCGAGACGGTGACCTCGGGTCGCGAATGCTTCCGCCTCGAGGACTTCGACCCGCTGCTCGCGCGTCTCTACTTCCCGGAGCGCGAGCTGGCGCGGCTGCAGCTGGGCCAGCCCGCGCGCCTCACGGTGGATGCGCTTCCCGGACGCGAGTTCCAGGCGCGCGTGGCACTCGTCAATCCCGTGGTCGATCGGACCAACGGGACGATCAAGGTGACGCTCGAGGTCAGGGATCCGGCGCGGCTGCTGCGGCCCGGGAATTTCGCGAAGGTTCAGCTCCGCACCGGCAGCTTCAGCAACGCGGTCGTGCTGCCGCGGCGCGCCATGCTCTCGGAAGACGGCGAGAGCTATGTCTTCGTGGCGCGCGGAGACACGGTCATCAAGCGAGTGATCACGGTAGGCGCCATCTCGGGCGACACCGCGCAGATCGTCGCTGGACTCGTGGCGGGCGACAGCGTGGTGACCGTGGGGCAGGGCGGACTCAAGCAAGGCGCCCGCATCAAGCCGGTCCGGCTCTAGGTCGGCCGTGAAGCTCATCGAAGGCTCGATCCACCGCCCCGTCACCGTCTTCATGATCACCCTCGGGGTGGTCCTCTTCGGGCTGGTCGCGGGCGGCCGGCTGGCCGTCGATCTGCTGCCCGACATCTCGTATCCATCTCTCACGATCCGCACCGATCTGCCCGACGCCGCTCCCGGCGACGTCGAGCAGTTCGTCACCCGCCCGATCGAGGAAGCCGCGGGCGTCGTTCCTGGCCTCACGCGACTTCACTCGGTGTCGCGCCCGGGACAGTCCGAGGTGACGCTCGAGTTCGTCACCGGGACCCGCATGGACCTGGCGTCGCTCTCGGTCCGCGAGAAGCTCGATCTCGTCACGCTGCCGCGCGAGGCCAAGCGGCCCGCCATCCTGCGCTTCGATCCTTCGCTCGACCCGATCCTTCGCTTCCGGCTCTCCGGAGGCGACAACCTCCAGCGCCTGCGCCGCATCGCCGATCGTACCGTGAAGACCGAGCTGGAAGGCGCCGCGGGCGTGGCCGCGGTCAAGGTGGTGGGCGGCGAAGAGGAGGAGATCCGTGTCGACGTCGACGCGGCGCGGCTCTCGGCGGTCGGACTGTCGCTCACCGACGTCACGCGCCGCCTGGCGGACGAGAACATCAACCTCGCGGGCGGCTCCTTGACCGAGGCGCACGCCGAGTATCTGATCCGCGCCACCAACCTGTTCCTGACGCCCGAGGAGATCGGGGACGTGGTCCTCGCCGTGCGCCGTTCGGGCGCTCCCGCCGTCGTTGCGGGTCGGACCGCCTCCAATCCCGGCGATGTGGTCGGCGTGGTGCGGGTCTCGGACGTGGCCACGGTCCAGCGCGGCGCCAAGGATCGCGAGGTGGTGGCGAGGCTCGACGGGCACGAGGCCGTCGAGGTCTCGGTCTACAAGGAAGGGGACGCCAACACCGTGTCGGTGGCGCGCGCGGTCAAGCGCCGCGTCGACCGCCTGCAGCTGCCGCCGGAAATGAAGCTGGTGGCGGTGGCCGACCAGTCGCGCTTCATCGAGAACGCGATCCAGGACGTCATCGGATCCGCCTGGCAGGGCGGGCTGCTGGCGGTCCTCGTGCTCTTCGCCTTCCTGCGCCAGATCGGGACCACGATGATCGTGGCGCTCGGCATCCCGGTTTCCGTGTTCGCGACCTTCGTGATCATGTACCGCCTCGGGGTGTCGCTGAACCTCATGTCGCTCGGCGGGCTGGCGCTCGCGATCGGCATGATGGTCGATGGCTCGATCGTGGTGCTCGAGAGCATCTTCCGCAAACGGGAGGAGGGACTCGGCATCCGCGAATCCGCGAGCAAGGGCGGGTCGGCGGTCGCGATGGCGGTCACCGCGTCGACGTTGACCTCGATTGCCGTCTTCTTCCCGCTGGTGTTCGTCGAAGGCTTCGCCGGTCAGCTCTTCCGCGATCAGGCGCTCACCATCACCCTTTCTCAGCTGGCATCGCTGGCCGTGTCGCTGACCCTGGTGCCCATGCTGGCCGCGCTGGGCGGGCGCTTCGCCGGCAACGCCGGCGCGCTGCCGGAAGGCGGCCGCGGGGGACGGTGGAACGCGGTGGCGCGCTGGGGGCTGTTTGGCGTGGTGGCCCTGCCGCGACTGCTCACGCGGGGCGTCCAGTGGGCCGGCCGCGCGCTCAGGCCGTGGGTGAACCGGTTGCTCGTGCCCTTCGACGCGGGCTACGCGTGGCTCGAGCGCACCTACCCTGTGTTGCTGAGGCGGGCGCTCACGCGTCCGGGACCGATTCTGGCGGTCTCGACGATCGGCTTCCTGGTGACGCTGGCGGTGGGGGCGATGCTGCCGCGCAACTTGTTCCCCCCGGTCACTCAGGGGGAGTTCTTCTTCAACGTGCGGCTTGCCGAGGGCACGGCGCTCCATGTCACCGACCAGACGATCGAGCAGGTCGCGGCGGCGATCCGCAAGGACTCGCGCGTCAAGCACATCTACACCAGCTCCGGGCAGGTCGATCTGAGCGCGTTCGCCGGCTCGGCGCGTGAAGCGAATCGCGGCCAGATCGCCGTCGCGCTGAAGCGCACCGACGCCCGCACCGAGGAAGCGGTCGCGGGCGACCTGCGCGCCGCGCTCGACCAGGTGCCGGGTCTTTCGTACGAGTTCGGCCGTCCGAGTCTCTTCACGTTCCGCAATCCGGTCGAGGTGGAGGTCTACGCCTACAACCTCGACACGCTCCGCACGCTGTCCGACGCGGTCGCGGCGCGTATCGCGCAGCTCGATGGCATCGAGGACGTCGAGAGCTCCATGAGGGTCGGCGACCCCGAGGTCCAGATCGCGTTCAACCGCGATCGGCTGGCGGCCATGAACCTCGATCCGGCGGGCGCTTCGCGGCTGGTGCGCAATGCGGTCCAGGGAGAAGCGGCGACCCAGTTCAGCGACCTCGACCGCAAGCTCGACATCCGCGTGCGCGCCAGCGAGCAGGAGCGCTCGGCGGTGTCCGAGCTGGCGAACCTCGAGGTGGGGCGCAACCGTGGGCAGTCGGTGCCGCTGGCCGCGGTGGCGGATGTGCAGGTCTCGCGCGGGCCCAGCGAGATCCGTCGAATCTCGCAGCAACGAGCGGCCTTGGTGTCGGGCAATCTCGAGGGCCGCGACCTCGGCTCCGCGGCCGAGGAGATCGAAGCGGCGCTCGCCGGGCTCGATGTGCCGCCGGGCGCGAAGGTGACGCTGGCGGGGCAGAATCGCGAGCTGTCGCAGTCCTTCGGGTCGCTGCGCTTCGCGCTGCTGCTGGCGGTCTTCCTCGTATACCTGGTGATGGCGAGCCAGTTCGAATCCCTGCTCCATCCGTTCGTCATCATGTTCACGCTGCCGATGGCGGTATCGGGAGTGATCCTCACCCTGCTCCTCACCGGCCAATCGGTGAACGTGATGGTGCTGATTGGCCTGGTGGTGCAGGCCGGCATCGTGGTCAACAACGGCATCGTGCTCCTCGACTACGTGAAGCAGCTCCGCGCGCGGGGCGTCGCCAAGCTCGAAGCCCTGGTCGAGGCCGGCACCGTGCGCCTGCGGCCCATCCTCATGACCACGATGACCACGGCGCTCGGGTTGCTCCCCATGGCCATCGGCATCGGCGAGGGAGCCGAGGTCCGGGCCCCGCTCGCGCTCACGCTCATGGGCGGCCTCATCAGCTCGACGGTGCTGACCCTGATCGTGCTGCCCGCGGTCTACGTCACGATGGACCGCCGGCCGTGAACCTGCCGCGCTGGAGCCTGCGCAATCCGATCACCGCAGGAACGGTGGTGGTGTCGATGCTGGTCATGGGGGCCATCGCGGCGCCCCGGCTGCCGCTCGCCTTCCTGCCCGAAGTGAGCTTCCCCGGGCTGGAGATCACGATTCCCTACCCGAACGCCCTCCCGGCTCAGGTCGAGGAAGAGATCACGCGCCCCGCCGAAGAGGCGCTCGCGACTCTGAGCAAGGTGCGCAGGATCAACTCGTGGTCCTCGGCCAACTCGGCCAACATCTACGTCGAGTTCAACTGGGGAGAGGACATCGCCCCGATCCGCGCCGAGGCGCGCGAGAAGCTCGACCGCATCCGCGACCGGCTGCCGCAGGACGTCGACGTCATCCAGGTGAACAGCTTCCGCTCGTCGGACATCCCGGTGATCGAGTGCCGCATCGCCGCCGACCGCGATCTGTCGCGCGACTACGAGCTGCTCAACCGGCACGTGGCCGACCCGCTGCGCCGCGTCCCCGGAGTGGCCAAGGTCGAGCTCTACGGAGTCGAGCCGCCGCAGGTGCGGATCGACTTCCGCCTGGCCGACCTCGAGCGCCACGGGCTCGACGCCGGCGCCGTGCTGGCCCGGCTCGACGCCTCGAGCCGCAGCTCCAGTGCCGGAATGCTGCGCCGTGGCGACGAGGCGTGGCCGCTCCGTGTGGTGAACGACTTCGAGAGCATCGATGAGTTCCGCAGCTTCCCCATCACGGAGCAGGGTCTGAGACTGGGCGACGTGGCGACGATCGCACTGCGCGAGCCCGACCTGGATTACGGACGGCACCTCGACCTGGGTCGCGCCATCGGCCTCAACGTCATCAAGGAGTCGGGCGCCAACAACGTCGAGGTGTCCGACCGGGCGCGCCGGGTTCTGAAGGAGATCGAGTCGGATCCGCAGCTCAAGGGGATCCGCGTGCTGACCTTCACCGATCAGGGCGAGCAGATCCGCAACTCGCTCGAGGGCCTGGCGCACGCGGGACTCGTGGGGGCGGCGCTGTCCGTCGGTGTCCTCTTCTTCTTCCTGCGGCGCCTGGGCACCACCCTGATGGTCGCGGCGGCCATCCCGTTCTCGCTGCTGGCCACGGCGGCGCTCATGTACTTCACGGGCCGCACCCTCAACATCCTGTCGATGATGGGGTTGATGCTCGCCGTGGGCATGCTGGTGGACAACGCCGTGGTGGTGCTCGAGAGCATCACCCGCCATCGCGAGCGCGGCATGGCGCCGCTCAAGGCGGCGATCCGCGGCAGCCGCGAAGTCCTGCCCGCCGTGGTGAGCGCGACCGCCACTTCGATCATCGTCTTCCTGCCCCTCGTGCTGGGAGGCCGCACCGAGATCACCACCTGGATCGGCGAGGTCGGCCGCACGATCATCTTCACGCTGCTTTGCTCGCTGTTCCTCTCGCTCACCGTGATCCCGCTGGCCATGGGCAGGCTGTTCCGCGTGGGCGTGGGAAAACCGTCGCCGATCTTCCTCAAGCTCTCCGCCGCGCATCAGCGTGCGCTGGCCTGGACGCTCCGCCACCGCCCGGCCGCTTCCGGGATCGCGTTGGCGGTGTTCGTGGCGGCGATCGCCATGTTCATCCCGGTCGACAAGAGCGCCTTCACCGCCACCAAGGTCGAGGCGGTCAACCTGCGCTACGAGTTCGCGGACAACCTCAATTACCGCGAGGTCGAGCGCTACGTGACCGCGATCGAGACCTGGATCCAGGCGCGCAAGGAGTCGCTGCACGTCAAGTCCACCTACTCGTACTTCGGCAACAACGAGGCCTTCACCCGCGCCTACCTGGCCGACGGCTGGGCCGACGACGAGGGTGCGCAGAAGGTGCGCAAGATGCTGCGCGACGGATTGCCCCAGCTGCCGGGCACCACCTTGCGACTGCAAGACAATCAAGGCCAGTCGGGATCGTCGCGGCTGGCGGTTCGATTGTTCGGCGAGCCGGGGCCGCGGCTCGATCAGCTCGCGAGGGAGGTGTCGCGGCGACTCGCGACCGTCGAGGGGTTGACCGACGTGGTGGTCGGCGGCGAGCGCGGACGCGAGGAAGTCGAGGTGGTGGTGGATCGGCAGCGCGCCGCTCAATATGGACTCACCACGGCCACCGTCGGCAACTCGGTGGCGGGCTTCTTCCGCGGCCGCCAGCTGGCGCGGTTCCGCGGATCCGAAGGGGAGGTCCAGGTTCAGGCGCGGCTCGACGAGAAAGACCGCTCGAGCCTTCACGGCCTCCGGGACATGCCCGTGATGGCCAACCGTTCAGTCGGTGGCGTGTTGCAGAGCGTGCCGCTCGCCGCGGTGGCCGACTTCCACGTCGTGCGCACGCCCTCCAGCGTCGAGCGGCAGCAGCGCCACTCGGTGGTGGCGGTCCGCGGCAACGTGGACCCCAAGAAGAGCGGTGAGGTGCGCAACTCGGTTCGCCGGGTGCTCGACGGCATGTACTTGCCGACCGGTTACACGTGGTCGTTCGGCGAGGCTTTCGAGGAGGAAGACCGCACCCAGGCCGAGCTGCTCATCAATCTGCTCCTGGCGCTCGTGCTGGTCTACCTGGTGATGGCGGCCTTGTTCGAGAGCCTGCTGCATCCGTTCGCGATCATGTTCGCCTTGCCCTTCGCCTTCGTAGGCATCGCGGTCACGTGTCTCTTGACCGGCTCGCCCTTCAACCTGATGGCCCAGATCGGCATCCTGATCCTGGTCGGGATCGTGGTGAACAACGGGATCGTCCTGGTCCATCACGTTCACCAGTTGCGCGAGCGCGGCGTGGAGCGCACGCGCGCGATCCTCGACGCGGCCCACGACCGGCTGCGGCCGATTCTCATGACCATGCTGTGCACCGTGCTCGGCATGCTGCCGCTCGCGATCGGCGGCAACCACGTCGGCGACGTCCTCTACTACCCGCTGGCACGCGCGGTGATGGGCGGGCTCGTCGCCTCCACGCTGCTGACGCTGCTGCTGGTGCCCTGCCTCTACACGCTGCTCGAAGACGGCGCGGCTCTGGTCGCGCGCGTGTGGCGATCGGGCCCCCGCGGCGCGGCTCCGGCCACGGCGCCCGTCGCCGCTCCGGCAACCAACTCCTAGGCCACGCCACCTCCGCGCGCCAGGCCCGCGGACGTGATAGGGTCCCCTGCGCATGCGGCTCCTGCGAACTGCGTTCGTGCTCCTCGCTGTTGCCTCGACACTCGGCGCGCTCACTTACGCCGCGAGCCGTCCCGCGCCGCCCCTGGTCGGTCTCCAGGCGATCAAGACGCCCGCCCGGGCGGGCTCGGGACAGCCTTATCTGGCGATCGCGGCCGACGGCAGCGTGTTCCTCAGCTGGCTCGAAGTCGCGGACAGCGCTCGGCGAGCCCTCAAGGTGTCGCGCCTGACCAACAACGCGTGGGGCACGCCGTACACCGTCGCCCAAGGGGACTCGTTCTTCGTCAACTGGGCGGACGTTCCCGTGGTGGCCGCGCTCGGCAGCAACAACCTCATGGTGGCCTGGCTCTGGATGAGCGGCGGGGATCGATCCGCGTACCACGTTCGTGTGTCGGGCTCGGTCGACGGGGGCCGTCGGTGGACCCTGCCGATCATCCCGCATCGCGATGACACCCCCACCGAGCACGGCTTCGTTTCGATCGTGCTCGCGGAGGAGCGCGGCGCCCGCGTGTTCTGGCTCGACGGGCGGAAGTATGCCCAAGCCACTCGAGGAGACAGCGCCGCGCCCGAGCACGGCCACGGGGAGACATCGCTGCGCACCGCATGGGTGGCTTTCGACGGGGCGATGAAGGACGAGCTCGAGGTCGACAACCGCGTCTGCGACTGCTGCCCCACCACTGCCGTGGGTCGCGGCGCGGGCGCCTTGATCGCCTACCGCGACCGCACGAAGGACGAGGTGCGCGACATCTCGATCGCCTGGCTCGACGAGAAGGGCTGGAGCGATCCCGCTCCGGTGCACGCCGATGGCTGGAAGACGCCATCTTGTCCGGTCAACGGACCCGCCATGGACGCCATCAAGGACCACGTCGCGGTGGCGTGGTACACCGAGCGGGGTGACAGCTCGCGGGCGTACGTGGCTTTCTCCGGCACCCACGGACGAAGCTTCGGGCTGCCGATCCGGGTCGACGACGGGGATCCTCTGGGCCGGATGAGCGTGGTGCTGCTCGAGGATGGATCCGCGCTGGTGGGGTGGCTGGAGACTCGAGGAACCGCAGGAATGTTCCGGGTGCGGCGCGTCGGCCCGAACGGTCAGGTGGGCCCTTCGATGACCATTGCGCGTACCACCTCGAACCGCGCCTCGGGCTATCCCCGCATGGTGCGGACCCGGGACCGGATCATCTTCGCCTGGACCGCGACCGAGGGAACCCCTCAGGTCCAGGTGGCGGCGGCGCGCGTCCGGCCTTAGAATGCGGCCAGCGCCCTCCGAGGGCCTACCACCAGGACCCCCCGGAGGGCTCGATGTTTTCCACGCAAGAATCCGCCACGACGATTTCCGAATCCGACGCAACGCCCCCCTCGACCGCGCCCCGCTGGCGGCAGCACTTGGCTCGTTTCGCCGCGCGACTCCCGAACAAGTTCCGGCGCGCCCTCACGAGCCGTAAGACCCTCGCTCTTTTCCTGATCGCGTTGCTCGGGAAGCTCGCGTTCTACGGCGTCCTGGCCTGGCAGGTGCTCATCCGGAGCTGAGGCGCCGACTGCTTGTAACTTCTTGCTCTCCCCGGGGAGAGTAGGGAATTACATTCGAGTGGTGCGCACGTACGTCCTTCGCCGGCTGCTGCACACCATCCCATTGCTCCTGGGTGTGATCACGATCTCCTGGGGCCTGATGCAGCTCGTGCCGAGGCGCTCTGGAGCCAGGATCAGTACCTGGCGATCGGCGGGATCGTCATGGTCTCGGCCATGCTGGTGCTCGGGAACCTGATCGCGGACCTCCTGCTCGCGGCCACGGATCCGCGCATCGCCTTCGAGTGAAATGGACTCCTAATCCCAGCGGAACCAGGCGAGCGCGAGCGCGAAGCTCACCACCGTCCAGGCCAGGAGAACACCCAGCTGCGGGCTCACCTGCGCGAACGTGGCGCCTTCGTTCATCAACGCGCGATAGGCGTCGTTGGCCGCGGTGAGCGGCAGCGCGCGAATGAAGGGCTGCAGGAAAGCAGGGAAGCGGTCGGCCGAGAAGAAGCTTCCCGACAAGAGCCACATCGGCATCATGACGACGTTCATCAGCCCCGACACCGCCTCGATCGTGCGAGCGCGGCATGCCACCAGCAGTCCGAGGGCCGAGAAGGCGAAGGCTCCGAGCAGCGAGACCGCGACGAAACCGGGCCATGAGCCGCGCTGGAGGACGCCGAAGGCCAGCCAGCCGAAGACCACGATCGCGATCACCTCGAGCGCCAGGAACACGAGCCGCGCCACCATGAGCGACAGGAGGTAATCGCTGCGTCGCATCGGCGTCGCGACCATGCGCTTGAGCAGCTTGAGCTGCCGGGCATTGGCGATCGGGAAGCCGACGCCCCACATCCCGGTGCCGAGCAGATTGAGACCGATCAGGCCGGGGATCAGGAAGTCGATGTAGCGGGACCCCGGCCGCATGCGGGTGTCGGAGCGCAGCGACAGGCGGTCCTCCCGGCCCGCGGCGCGCTCGAGCGCGTCCTTCACGGTGAGCTGGGCGAGGCGCGTCTCGGGACGGCTCGGATCGTAGATCAGCGTCGGAGGATCGCCGGGCCGCACGACCACCTGGGCCTTGCCGCGCCGCAGCGCGGCGTCGGCATCCACCGGCGCGAGGATGCTCACCGAGAGATCCGGCGAGCGCTCGAGCGCGCGACGCAGCGCGCCGTCCCCGGTTCCCGCGGCGATCACCACCTCGGAGCGCGGCGTTCCCTGGTTGCGGAACGCGATTCCCAGCGCCAGCGCCAGCAGAATGGGGAAGGCGAAGACCCAGAAGATCGCCTCCGGCTCGCGAATGAACGCGAGCATCCGGGTGCGGGAGAGCTCCAGCAACGCGGGTCGTGGCGCGCCGCGCGGCTCACTCATCGCGCAGCGTCCTGCCGGTGAGGCTCACGAACACGTCCTCGAGCGTCGCGTGGTGGGTGGTGAGGGAGGAGAGCGAGGCCCGTTGCCGCTCGAGCTCCGAGAGGAGCGCGGGGATCGCCACATGGGGCTCGCGCACGGTGAGCGCCACGGAGCTCGGCTCGTGGCGCGCATCGACCACGCCCGGGAGTCCCCGGATGGGTTCCAGGTCGAGTGGCCCGGTCACGGAGAATTCGACGACGTGCTCCGCGCCGAGTGAGGCGATCAGCTCCACCGGGGTGCCGAGCGCGATGACCCTGCCGTGATCGATGACCGCGACCCGGTCGCAGAGCTGCTCGGCTTCCTCCATGTAGTGCGTGGTCAGCAGCACCGTGCCGCCGCGCCGCTTGAAGTCATCCACCAGGTCCCAGAGCTGGCGGCGCGATTGCGGGTCGAGGCCGGTCGTGGGCTCGTCGAGGAACAGCACCTCTGGATCGTTGACCAGCGCGCAGGCCACGGAAAGGCGCTGCTTCTGCCCGCCGGAGAGCTTGCCCACCCAGGCATTCCGCTTCTCCTCGAGCTGCACGCGCCGCAGCACCTCGGCCGGTTCGGGGCCGCGGCGGTAGAAGCTGCGAAACAGGCGCACCGTCTCTTCGACCGAGAGCTTCTCGTGCAGCCGCGTCTCCTGGAGCTGGATGCCGAGACGCTCCCGCAGCGCCAGGTCCTCGCCGCGTCCCCACGAATGGCCGAGCACCGTGACCTCCCCGGCATTCGGCGTGTTGAGGCCTTCGAGGATCTCGATCGTCGTGGTCTTGCCGGCTCCGTTGGGACCGAGCAGGCCGAAGCACTCTCCGGCCCTCACTTCGAGGTCGAGGCCATCGACGGCGGTCACGTCGCCGTACCGCTTGACCAGGCCTCGGCAACGCAGCACCGATTCGCTCGCCAGCGGACGCGGAATGGAGTCGAGCATGGGCGGGGAAGATACCGCAGCGCACTCGCGACTTGCAGCAGGACGGGATGCGCTTCGCACGAAGCGCGCTGGGTGATCCGCCCCACGAGGCGCTCATGGCCGTTTCAACTCGATCCGATCTCGAGGTGACACGACGAGGAGAGGCGCGCCAACTCGTGTAGCGACAGTCTCGAGTCCGTCCCGCTCGGCGAAGGCGCTTTCTGCAAGTCCTCGCGGCACACCCCCTGCCATGCCGACGCCCCGGACGCGTCCGCCCATCCATCGATGGGCAAGGGCGCGTCGTGGAGCGTCGCTTCCTCAAGCTGTGAGCGGCGCGTGCGAAGGCTCGCCGGCTTGCGAACCGGTCATGTGGAGCAGCGAACCAGGGAGGTGCGACGTTGCGCAGGGGATCACGTGTCACTCGGATGGCCGCGTGGACGCTTTGTGCCGCGGTCATGTGGGCCGCGCCGGCGTTCGCAGGCCCTTATAGCCGCCTTCAGGTCCTGCTCCCGGGTGAGACGGCCGCCCCTGGAACCGTGAGTGGCAAGACCGGCAGTCCGACCGCGCAGACGGTGGGTGTCCCGTTCACGATCACGGTTCGAGCGTGCGACAACACCTGGACGACGGTGACCACCGTCACCAACCAGATTCAGATCCTGAGCTCGGACGCCAGCGCCACGCTGCCCACGCCCAAACTGCTCAGCTCCGGCGTCACGACCTTCCAGGTCACGTTCAATGCTGGCGGAACCTTCACGGTGTTCGCGCACGACCAGACCGACGGAACCATCCCCGACGGCGCCTCTTCCAACGTCCAGGCGCTGGTGCTCCAGGGCTTCGTGTTCTCAACGATCAATCAGAAGAACCAGTACGCCGGCACGCCGATGAACATCTCGGTGAGGGCGGTCAACCCGAGCGGCAGCACAGTCACCGGGTTCAACGGCCAGGTGCATCTCAAGGAGATCACCAGCTACGGCGACGGTCGTGTGTCGCCGGAGTTCGTAACGTTCAGCAACGGCCAGTGGAGCGGCAATGTCACGATGTATCGCGCGGACGAGACCAGCATCAATCGCGGCAACGTCAATCTGTACGCGTTCCTCGACGCGGCGCCCCAGAAGAACGGCACCAGCGACCCGTTCACGGTGCACCCGGGTCCCTTCTCGCGCGTCCAGCTGATCGTCCCGGGCGAGACGCCGCTTCCCGGAAGCGTATCGGGCAAGACCGGCTCGCCGGCCACGCAGAGCGCCGGCCAGGGCTTCAATGTGAGCGTGTGGGCGACCGACGCCTACTGGAATCCGGTGCCGAGCGCCGACAACGTGCGGATCACGTCCAGCGATCCGGCCGCGAGCACGCCGGTGACCGGGGTCCTCAACAACGGCTTCCGCCAGTTCAACGTCTCGCTCGGCACGGTCGGCACCCAGACCCTCACGGTCAGCGACCTGACGAGCGGTGGGATCCAGGGCATGACCAGCCCGGGCATCCAAGTGATTCCCGCGGGCGTCAACAAGTTCGTCATCAACACGATCAGTTCGCCGCAGACGGCGGGCGTGGCGGTCTCGGTCACGATCCGCGCCACCGATGCCAACGGCAATACCATCCCGAACTACGCAGGCGACGCGATCGTCCAGGCCAACACCGGCGCCGGCAGTATCGTGCCGGAGTTCGTGACCTTCACGAACGGCGTGTGGACGGGCCCGATGATCTTCAAGGGTTCGGGGGGCGCGGTGTCGATCACCGCTTCCGACTTCGCAGCCCCGCCACATACCGGAACGAGCAACAGCTTCACCGTGAATCCCGGGCCGCTCGCGGGCGTGCAGGTTCTGGTGCCGGGCGAGCAGCCGCGCGGCGGCACGACCGACGGCCGTGAGGGCACGCCAGCCGCTCAGCAGGCCGGGACGCCCTTCACCATTACGGTGCGCGCCGTCGACCAGTTCTGGAACCTGGTGCCTGGTGTCAGCGACAGCGTCGCGCTGAGCTCGAGCGACGCCGGCGCCGGCATGCCGCCTCGAATCCGCCTCGCCAACGGCCAGGCGCTCATCCAGACCACGCTATACCGGGTTGGCAGCCAGCGAATCTACGCCGACGACATCACCAACACCGGTCTGCGTCCCGACACCTCGAGCGCGATCCCGGTGAATGGTGGTCCGTTCGCGCGGCTGCTGATCCTGGCGCCGGGTGAGGTCGCGACTCCCGGTGCGCCCAACGGCAGGTCCGGCACGGCGACCGACCAGTCGATCAACTACTCGTTCAACGTCACCGTGCTGGCCACCGACAACTGGTACAACCCGGTGACCGGCGTGAGTCACGTGGTGCGGATCACTTCGGATGACCCGCAGGCCACGCTACCGCCCAACACGGCGCTCGTGAACGGTCAGATCGAGCTGCCCGTCAAGCTGGCGCGCGGAGGCTACAACCAGATCACGGCCTCGGACGTGACGCAGCCCTCGATCCCGAGCAGCTCGACGCAGGTGCGCGCGATCTCGAGCGGGTTCCATCTCGAGGCGTCCGTCAGTCCCAGCACTGCGCAAGCGGGCGAGCCGTTCACGCTGACCGTCAAGGTCACGAACGACGCCGGAAGCGTGATCCAGGAGATCAACTCCTTCGTCACGGTCCGCGTCCAGAACGCTTCGACCCAGCAGCCCGGCCGCGGCACCCTGCTGACGACGCAGTTCCAGCTCTTGCAGGGACAGCGCGCGGTGTCCGAGACGTACACTTTCGTCGAGCCGATCGTCATCATCGCAACCGACGACGCGGGCAACGCGCCGGCGACTTCGAACGCGATCACGATCACGCCCGGCGACCCCTCGGCCATCCAGCTGACAAGCGTTCCGAGCTGGGTGGGCGGCAACAAGCACGCGAACATCCGCGCGCGTCTGGTGGATGCCTATGACAACGGCATTCCGGACGCGGCGATGGCGTTCCAGCTCGTCAGCGGCGCCGGCACGCTCACGCCGATCGACGGGATCACGCAAGCGAACGGCGTGGCCACCGCGGACTTCCTGAGCGCGCGCCAGCCTGGACACGACGTGATTCGCGCCATCTCCGGCGCGCTGCAGGCGGATCTGGATCTCGAGACCGCGTTCGTCGATCCGAACGCGGCCGGCGGTCACATCACGAATTACCCCAATCCGTTCCACCCGCCGCAGCAGTCCACGATCATCGCCTACAAGCTCACCGACCAGGCATCGGTGACGCTGCGAATCTTCACGATGAGCGGCGACCTGGTGCTGCGCAGGACCTTCGACCGCGGCGGTCCGGGCGGCATGCAGGGATTGAACGAGTTCTCGTGGGACGGGAAGAACGGTAAAGGCGAGGTGGTCGCCAGCGGCGGCTACATCGCGCTCGTCGAAGCCGAAGCCAAGGGAGCCACCCTACACGTCATCCGCCGCAAGCTCGCGGTGGTCCGCTAGGAGGCGTCATGAACCGCACGACATGGATTCGGGCGGGTGTGGTGGCGGCCCTGGCTTGGGCCGTCCCCGCGCTCGCGCAGGAACAGATCGCCGGAGGCCCCGGCGAATGGCTGGCACGCTACACCAGCGCCCGCACGCTGGGTCTGGGCGGCGCCTACGTGGCGACCGCGGATGACCCGCTCGGCGTGCTCTGGAATCCGGCCGGATTGTCGGCCATGGACCAGAACGAAGTGCGCTTCGAGAACGCACAGCTCTTCGAGCAGACCTCGATCAACGCCTTCGGCTTCGCGGTTCCCGGCAATTGGCTGCCGAGCTTCGGCATCACGATGGTGTCGCTGGGC
>DASTBI010000165.1 GCA_035712145.1 Candidatus Eisenbacteria bacterium
TTCGAGTCGGATTCGGCGGGCGGACGCTACGTCTACGAGATCGGGCCTTTCTCCGTCGCAGGAGACTCGCTGCGGATCTTCGACGTCACCGATCCCTATGCCCCGGTGGAGATCCTCTCTCCTGAGGTCGCCACCGTCGCGGGCGGGCGGCGGCTGCGCTTCAATCGGATCGAGAGCGGGCGCCATCGTTACCGGATCCTGCCCGACTACGAGTCGGGATCACGGATCATCAAGCCACCGAATACCGACGTGTTCGACGCGGCGGGATCGAGCGCCAACCTTCGCTCGGGACCGCCGGCGGGCGCCGATTATCTGCTCATCTATTACGACCGCTTCGGAACCGCGGCGCAGTCGCTGGCGGGCTGGCGCAACAATCACCTGCCTCTGGTCGGGATCCCGGCGCCCTACGACACGATGAGCGTTCCCATCTCGGCGCTCTACGATCAGTTCTCGGGAGGGCGCATGGATCCCGCGGCCATTCGTAATTTCCTGAGGGCGGTCAAATTCAATTGGAACAAATATCCGACGTTCGTGACGTTGCTCGGAGACGCTTCGTCGGACTTCAAGAACATCACCGGAGCCGCGCCGCCTGGAGAACCTGGCGCGCTGGTTCCGTCCTACGAAGGCGGCTTCGACCTGTTCGTGCAGCGCCAGTACGCGACCGACGACTGGCTGCTCAACGTGGACGACCCCATCCGGGTGATTCCCGACTTCCTGGGAGGCCGCATTCCCGCGCCCAACGCCGCACAGGCGCTGTCCTATGTCCGCGACAAGCTGCAGTTCTACGAGCGCGATGCGCCCTTCGACGAGTGGCGCGCCCGAGTGATGCTGATCGCGGACGACAACGAGCAGGGCAGCAATGTCGACCCCATCGGCTGGGGCCACATGCAGCAGACGGTCCGCCTCGACGTGGAGGCGGTGCCGCCGTCGTTCGACCGCAAGTACGTCTACCTCCACACCTACCCGGACGTCGGTGAGACCAAGCCCAAGGCCAAGCAGGACATCATCGACTTCATCGAGAATGGGGTGGTGCTGAGCAACTACATCGGCCATGGCAGCCCATTCAAGCTGGCCGATGAGAGCGTCTTCCTCGACATGGATGCCGATCGGCTGCGAAATCGCGAACGGCTCACGATCTTCGTGGCCGCGTCGTGCGACGTCGGAAAGTTCAACAGCACGACGGGTCAGGGCCTGGGTGAGCGCCTGCTCTTCAATCCCAATGGGGGAGCGGTCGGCGTGGTGTCGGCCACCGAGCTGGCGCTCAGCAACCAGAACGCCAAGCTCAACCTGGACCTGTTTCTCAAGCTCTTCGCCCGCGACACGACGACCACCGACGGCACCCCTGCGACCGGCCAGTACGAGGCCACGCTCGCCGAAGGATTGCTGGTGGCCAAGACCGGATACCCCAACAACCAGAAGTATCAGGTGATGGGGGACGCGGCGCTGCGACCCAACTTCCCACGTCTCTGGGTGGAGACGTCCGTCACCGATGAAGACGGCAATCCCGTGACCACCGTGCAGCGCGGCCAGACCATGAAGGTCAACGGGCGGCTGCTCGACCGTCCGGGCGGGAGCCAGGTCACGCTCGACGGGCTCGCCCACGTGCTGATCGAGGACTCGGCGCCGGTGGATACCTTGCCCGAGTGCCTCGCGAACTGCGCCTATCCCTTCCGCGCCTCACCGGTCTTCCGCGGCGATGTGTCGCTGGCCGGCGGGCTCTTCTCCACACGGTTCGTGATGCCGATCGATGCTCGCCTCGGCCCGCGCGGGCGCGCGCGCCCGGTCGTCACCGTGGGAAGCGGTACGAACGTCACGGACGGCGCCGGCGTGGACTCGATGATCGTGGCCGCGGGAACGGCTCCATCCGGCGATGTCACCGGTCCGCGCATCCAGCTGTCGTTCGTCGGCGGATCCACGCGGGTGCGTCCCGACGCCGTGCTGCGCGTGGACCTGTTCGACGAGAGCGGCATCCTGATCACCGGCAATTCGCCGCAGAACGGGATCATCGTCACCGTGGACGAAAGCTCGACCCAGCGTTACGACGTGACTCCGAGCTTCCGTTATGCCGGAAATTCGTATCAGTCCGGAGTCGCTCTCTTCACGCTTCCCAACCTCTCGCCGGGTCTCCATCGGATCCGGGTGAGCGCCGCCGACAACCTCGCGGCCGGCATCACCGCCGCCGACCACCGCAGCAGCGCGGCCATCGAGTTCGAGGTCACCGATTCGCCTGCGCTTCAGGTCACGCGGATCATCCTCTTCCCGAACCCGATCCGTTCCGGAGGTCAGGGGGGAGGGGGGCAGTTCGTGATCGACGCGCCGGGCGACTCGGTGGACGTCCTGCTCAAGATCTACACGGTCTCGGGGCGAATGATCCGGAGCCTGCGCTCGGAGCGGGGTCTGGCTCAGGCCCAGATCCCATGGGACGGCCTCGACGCCGAAGGCGAGCCGCTGGCCCGGGGGACCTATCTCTTCAAGGCTCAGGTGTTCACTGGGCTCTCGGGAAACAAGGCTCAGCGCCAGTCGGCCGAGTCCGTGGGGCGGTTCGTGGTCGTCGGAAGGTAGGTAACGGCATGGTCAAAAATGCTTGAACTCGCCGGACGGGGGCCGGTGTAGTATGCGATGTCCGAACTGCCCGCCAGGGGCTACCTTGTGCTTGGAGGATGTTCCATGAGATTTGCCATCAATGCTTTGGCCGTTCTCTTCAGCTTCGGCCTGGCGGCCGGCGCTCACGCTCAGGGAACCGGCCGATCCCTCGACATTCAGCCGGGCGGGCGCCAGAACGGGATGGGCGCCGCCGGTGTCGCCCTGGCGGACGATCCGACCGGCGCTACCTGGTGGAACCCCGCGGCTCTCGGGCTCGTGGGCCGTTCCGGGGTCGAGCTGACCTACGCCCAGCTCGTTCCCGGGCTGGCCGATGACGTCAACTACAACTACCTCACCTTCGTCCACCCGCTCGAGGGCTGGGGCGCCTTCGGCGTCGGGATCGTCTTCCTCTCCTACGGAGAGAGCGAGGGATCGGACGACGCGGGCAATCCCACCGGGACCTTCGGATCCAACGAATTCTCGCCGGCGATCTACTACGGGACGCAGGTGTTCGAGGACTTCTCGGTCGGCGCCTCGCTCAAGTGGATCCGCATCCAGCTGGCGCCCAGCGATCAGTCGGGCGTCGGCTCGACCTTCGGTCTCGACCTCGCGGCCCTGTATCGGATCCAGCCGGCGCGGATCAACCTCGGTCTCAACGTGCAGAACCTGGGGCCGAGCGTCGCGTTCCTCAACGAAGACAAGGCCGATCCTCTGGGTCGCAACGTCAAGACCGGAATCTCGTGGGAAGCCATCTCGGCCAAGAACTACGCGCTCGTCCTGGCGTCCGACTTCAACCAGTCTCTCGTCACCGACAACTTTCGCACGTATCACGGCGGACTGGAGTTCCGTTACGCCGACCAGGTTGCCGGGCGTCTCGGTTACTACTCGGATCCTCTCGGTGAGATCGAAGACATGACCTACGGCATCGGCGTCCAGTTCAAGGGCTTCACCGTGGACTGGGGCAGCATCCCGCAGGCCAAGGATTCCGACCTCGGCAACGTTCAAAAGATCACGATCGGCTATCGCTTCTAAGGTCGGGCGGAGCTTCGCAAGAATCTTGCGCGTCACCACATTCCTGTGTCTGGTCGCTGGTTGTCTCGTGTCGTGGGCCGGAGGAGTTGAAGGGAACTCCTCCGGCCGTTTGGTTCTGCGTCGCGAGGCTCCCCCCTCATCGTCGGTGAAGCCTTCCGAGGTGCTGGCGCGCCGCGCGGCCGTCCAGCAGGCGCGCGTCGATCACTGGCGGTCCATTCCCCACCACCTGAGCGCACCCTCCGTCGACTGGTCGCCGCACGCGAATCGACGGCTGGGTTGGCGCGCCGCGCGCCCGATGCGCAATCCCCACGAGCCCGATCCGATCAAGGGAGCGGCCGCGCTGGCCCGAGCCCTGGCCGATACGGTGACGCCGCCCGACACGATTCGCCTCGCGCTGATCCGCATCGACTTCCTCGCCGACCGCGCCGGCAGCGAGACCACCGGCGACGGACGCTTCGATCTCTCCGCGCCCGACAGCACCGTGCCGCCGATCGATCGCGCGCCTCACGACAGCGCGTTCTACGCCGCGCACCTCGAAGCGCTGAAGCGCTACTTCCACGCGCAGTCGTATGGCCGCGTGGTGGTCGAGGGCCAGGTCTGGCCGCGGAGCCGGAACGGGGCGTACTCGGTGTCCGACATGGCCGACTTCGGTCCGTGGAAGTTCAGCCGCGAGATCTATCGCGATGCCGTCCACATGTTCCGGACCATGTTGTTCGCCGCGGACTCCCAGGCCGTGGAGCTCAACGATCCCATTCCCTGGGACACCTTCGACCGCTTCATGCTGGTTCACGCCGGCAGCGACTTCCAGAGCGACCTGCGCGGAGACAGTCCGCTCGACATCCCATCGTTCACCATTGGCGTCGCCGACACCGACGTCGTGATCTTCAAGCCCGACTCGACCAACCGACCGATCGACCGCGCCGCGGTCGTGCCCGAGACCGCCAACCAGGACGGCTTCTACGGAGCGCTGAACGGCGTCATCGCCCACGAGAACGGGCACAACCTCTTCGGCATGTCCGACCTCTACAACATCGCCACCGGCTATCCGGTGGTGGGGCTATGGAGCCTGATGGACAGCGGCAACCTCACCGGCTCGCCGGTCGGGCTGCCGAACGGCGATGAGATCTTCGCCACCGGACTGCTGCCGCCGAGCGTGGATCCGTTCCAGCGCTTCTTCACCACCGACATCCTCCATTTCGCCGAGCCGGCCTTCGGCGAGACCACCATGGTGCAAGCCAGCGAGCGCTATCCGGACATGCGCCGCATCTATCTCACGAGCGACGAGTACCTCCTGTTCGAGAACCGCGCGATCGCTCCCGGCAACGTCATCGAGCTCGACCAGGACTCGACGTCGCGCGTCGTGCTGGGGCCGAAGAGTCCGGATCGCTACGAGTACGACGCGCTGGTGCCGGGTCCCGGGCTGCTCGTCTGGCACATCGACGCCAGCGTGATCCCGTTCGAGACCGCCTTCCGCATGAACCCCGACTTCGGCTTCAACTCGAATCCGATCCGGCCCGGCATCTCGGTGGTGGAAGCCGATGGGCTCGCGGACCTGGGCGATCCCGGCTCGCCGAGCTACTTCCTCGGGAGTCCGCTCGATCCTTACTTCCGGTCGAACAACCCCGTGCTCGCAGATTCGACGGTGCCGCCGCTCAAGCCGCACATCGGCACGCATCCCCACATGCGCATCGACGTGCTCGACGATCCCGGCCCGGTCATGCGCTTCGCGGCGCGCCGGCGCTGGCTGCTGAACGGCTGGCCCGCGGCGGCCGACTTCCCTCCGGGCGGTCCGCTGCTGCTGGCCGTCGATGCCGACGGCGACCGCGACCTCGAGGTGTGCTGGGCGGGAGGCGCCACGGACAGTCCCGACAGCAACGCTTTGTTCGCGCTGCGCAAGACCGGCGTCGGGATCAACGACTCCACCGCGGTGTTCGCGCGGCTGGATCGCCGTCCACGGCCTCTGATGGCGGCGCTGCCGACCCAGGACCTGGGCTTGCCGGGGCAGTTCGTCGGGCCCTCGTACTTCGCGGTCTCGACCTATGCCGACGGCTCGGACACGAGCAGCGCCGGAGGGCGCGTGTACCTGCTCGATCACCATGGCGCCGTGCTTCCCGGCTGGCCGGCCGCGCTGCCGTCGATCGTGACCACGCCACCGGTGATTGCCGGCGTGTTCCCGAACGCGACGGTCTACGTCGGCGCCGCGGACGGACGTGTCTATGCGATCGCGCTCGACGGAACCGTCCGCGCCCCGGGTGCCGCGATCCTCGGCGGCATTGCTGGAAGGCTCGCGGTCGATGCGCAGCCTCCCGGGGTCACGGGACGTTTGGTCGCGGCAGGAAGCGCCACGGGCCAGGTGATGGTGTTACACGACAACGGCCAGCAGATGCTGCCCTTTGGAACCGGCAATCCGAACCTCGGAGGCCCCGGCTTCGAGCCCGAGTTCCTGTGGATCGACTTCGACGGTCGCGGCAATCCGTCTGCGGGGTCCTCGACGTGCAGCGAGGGTCGCACGCTGATCGTCCATCATGCCGATCGCCTGTGGGCCCTATGCGCCAACGGTACGCCGCTCCCGGGCTGGGGCGATGTCGGCGACACGCTGGTCACCGGCATTGGCGCGGGTGATCCCGATGGCGACGGCTACGCCGAAGTCCTCGCTCAGAGCGTGAAGTCCGGAGTCGGCTTCTGGAACCAGTCGGGCAAGCCATCTCCCGGCTGGCCGCGTCCGGGAACGAGGGAGCCGTTCCGCACCGAGAGTCCCGCCCTCGGCGTGGACGTCAACGGCGACCGCCGCACCGACGTGGTGGCGATGAACGGCAGCGGCATCCTCGCAGCCTTCGACGGAAGGGGAGGCGTGCCGGAAGGCTGGCCGCTCGCGACCGGTGCGGGTGCCACGGGCTCGCCGGTGGCGGCCGATCTCGATCGCAACGGACGACTGGAAGTCATAGCACCAGACCGCATCGTCCCCGACAGTCTGCGCTCGGAGATCTCGAGCCGCTTCGGCACGCTCTACGCGTACACGCTGCCGGACGCGCCGGTCGCTCCGGGCGGGAGCCCGGCGCTGATCTGGCCCATGGCCGGCGGCGATCCCGGGCGCACCGCGACCCTTCCGGCGACACTCTCGCCGACGGCGGGGGCTCCGAGCACCGGACCGCTCGTGCAGGGCTCGCTCAAGGCCTATCCCAATCCGGCGCGCAATCGACCGGTCTCGCTCGCGTACCGGCTGACGGAGCCGGCGGACGTCGAAGTCCGCATCCTCGACACCTCGGGGCACGAGGTGGCGAGCTTCACCCGAACCGGCCGGCGCGCGGACAATGTGGAGATCTGGGACCCGGGCCGTGCGCCCGCTGGACTCTATCTGGCGCAGCTGCGCTTCAAGGGCGCCACCAGCGATCACGTCGAGACCGTGCTGGTCGGAGTGCTGCGATGACGCGAAGCGCGCTCGTGATCGTGCTGATCGCGTGCACGCAGGGCGCCGCGCACGCCGCGACGGTGGACGCGGCGCGCTGGGCGTCCCCGCTCGCGCTGCCGCGTGTGGACGGAGCGGCCGAGCCCGAGCTGATCCTGGCGCAGCGAGCGATCGAGCGGGAATGGCCCGCCGTCGGAGACTCCGGCGTCACCCTGATCACCGACGGCAAGTCCGAGATCGCTGCCATGATCTTCTCCGCGACCGCGCCGGGCACCGGACAGGCCTACGCCGGGCGCCCCTGGAGCGGCCTGGCCTTCGCGGCCGTCGAGGTGCTGGGCTGGCTCGGATGGCACTCGACCAAGCAAAGCGCGGAGGATCTCCGCGAGGAGGCCCGTCTGCTCGCGGGCGTGCCGACCGACAGCGCCAGCTCGTGGTCATTCGCGCGCTACGAGGCGACCCAAGGCGAGGACCTCGTGCTGCGCGCGCTCTATGCCAAGGATCCCGACGCGTTCGACGAAGCGATCGCCAACGATCCTCAGTACGCGCAGGGCTGGTCGGCGTCCGCGACGCATGCGGAGTTCAGGGACTTGCGTGACCGCTCCGACAGCAAACTGACGCAGTCGCACATCGCCGAGAGCGGGCTGTGGATCAACCACGTGGTGGCCGCGCTCGACGCGCTGCGGCTGGCGCGAATCCACAACAAGGCGCTTGGACACGGCCTCGAGCTCAAGGCCAAGGGCGGTTGGAAGCAAGGACGCCCCGAGATGATGGTCACCGTGCTGAGGAGGTTCTGAGGTGAGAGCGCTTCGCTGGTGCTGGGTGATCGGCCTGATCGCGGGACCCGTCCATGCCAACGAGATCGGCGCCTCACGGCTGGCGCTCGATCGCACTTCGCCCGACATCGCCGTCGGCGCCGAGACGACCCCGGAGCCGGCGAAGGAAGGGTCCGGGCTCAACGCCGATCGAGCACGGATCCTCCTCCAGTCGCTGACGGTGCCGGGCTGGGGCCAGGCGAGCCTCGGCCATAGCACGTCGGCCAAGGTCTTCGGCGTGGTCGAGGCCGGCATCTGGGGATCGTTCGTGGCCTTTCGCGTGCAAGAGTCGATGCGCCGCCTGTCCTACGAGCACACCGCGCAGATCTATGCCGGCATCGATCTCGATGGCCGCAACGAGGAGTTCCGCCGCGTGGTCGGGATCTACGCGAGCAGCGAGGAATACAACCGGCTCGTCGTCTATCGCGACGCGGCCAACCAGTATCTCTCCGATCCGGACAATTACGACATCGAAGGATACCGGGCGTACATCGAGAAGCACTCGCTGCAGGGCGATGACACCTGGGCATGGGACAGCTACGAGTCCTATGTGCGTTACAGCGAGGAGCGAAAGCAGACCAACCGCGCCGCGCTGCGCGCCAACGCTATGCTCGGGCTGGCGATCGCGAATCGACTGGTCAGCGCGATCCACGCCGCACGTTACGTGCGCCATCCGGCGCCGCCCAAGCCCCGCAAGCAGACCTGGCGCATCGAGTACGGTCCCACCATGGGCGACCCGACGGCGATGCGACTCGGGGTGAGAGTCCAGTACTAGCGCATCGTCGAGGAGGCCCATTGGCCTCGATCCTTCCTTTGATCCTGATGTTGGCGGCCGCGGATTCGGCGGCGATCCCGTCGCCCGCCGGAACCGACTCCGCGCGCGTCGACACCGCGTCCGCGACGCGCCTGGTTCCGCGCGGAGTGCTGACGCCGCCTCGGGACGGTCACGGCGAGGTGGTGGAGGTCGCGGGCGTGGCCACGGATCCTTTCGGCCGCATCTGGCTGACCGACTCGCAGCTCCATCGGGTCCAGCGCTTCGACAAGAAGGGCGAGTGGCTGGGCGAGACCGGGGCCCTCGGCAGCAGCGCGGGCCAGCTTCG
Organism: Candidatus Eisenbacteria bacterium; assembly: GCA_035712145.1. Classification (NCBI taxonomy): domain Bacteria; phylum Candidatus Eiseniibacteriota; species Candidatus Eiseniibacteriota bacterium. The sequence continues at coordinate 8,934 of DASTBI010000165.1, forward strand.
CCGGCCCGGGTCGGTGGCGCCGCTCGGCGCGGCGAACATGGCGGTGCTCGATCGTGAGAACCGCCGCGTGCTGGTCTACGACCTGTTCGGCCGGCTGCAGGGCACGCGTCTCGATCTCGCCAGCGAGGAGCTCGAGCGCCAGACCGGCCGCGTGGACCCGACCTGGATGGCCACCGACCGTGGCGGCGCCCTGTTCATCGCCGATCCGGCGCGCGAGCGGGTGCTGGTGTTCGATACCTCCGGCCGGCTGATGCGCACGGTGGGCAACTTCGGATCGCGGGTCGGGTCATTCCGCGGGCTGGGGGCGCTGGCCGCGGCGCCGCACGGCGAGCTGATCGTGACCGAGCGGCTCAACGCGCGCGTGCAGCGTCTCGATGCCGACGGGCGGCCGATCCAGTCCTGGCCGCTGCCGATCAAGCCCCGCGGCGCGGGAAGCCTGCCGGTGGCGGTGGACGAACGTGGCCGCGTGGCGGTCGCCGAGGAGACGAGCGGCACACTGTGGGTCTTCGACGCGCAGGGCCGGCGCCTCGCCGAGCAGCGCGGGCTCTCGCGCCCAAAGGCGCTGGCGTTCGCTCCCGACGGAACGCTGCTGGTGGCGGAAGGGAATCCTGCGCAGGTGCGGCGCTTCGAGCTGACCGCGCCCAACGAGCCCTGAGAATGCGCCGCGCCTCCTGGCTCGTCACGGCCCTTTGCGCGGCGGCCGTGCCGTGCGGATCTCTGCGGGCGGCCACGGTCGACGATCCAGGCTGCGGCACGCTGGTCGTGGTCCAGCGCTCCGATCAGGTGATCTATCCGCTGCCGCGGCGCCTGCTCAGCGCGAGCGGTGATTCGGTGTGGTCCACCTCGCGCGCCTGGGTGAGGGACGAGGATTACGGCCTCGAGCGCACGCGCGGTGTGCTGAGGCTCCGCGTACCGCCGACCCCGGGAGAGACGCTCTGGGTCCGCGTGTGCGGCCTGGTCGATCCGCCCGCGCTCGCCTCTCAGTACGCCACGTATCGGCCGGCCCGTGGCGCGACCGCAGACAGCGCCGCCGCGGATTCGCTGGAGATGATCTCCACCCGGCCGGGCATCCCACGCTCGACGACCGAGGCGCCGGCCGGGATCGGACTCGCGATCCAGGGCAACAAGACCATCGCGGTGGACTTCGGCTCCGAGCAGGACGCGTTCCTTCGTCAGTCGCTCGATCTCACGGTGAGCGGCAGCCTGGCGCCCGGCGTGGAGCTGACCGGCGTGCTCTCGGATCGCAACACGCCGCTGACCGCGACGGGCAGCACGCGTGACCTTCAGTCGCTCGACCGCCTGCTCATCGAGCTGCGCGCGCCTCAGGGCGGAGCCGCGCTGGGAGACGTGGCACTCGGGCTCGACCGCGGGGAGTTCGCGCGTATCGAGCGGCGACTGCAGGGCGTGCGCGGCGAATGGAACCAGGGCGGGCTCTCCGGCGTCGGGGCCGCGGCGAGCGCGCAAGGCGAGTTCCGGCGCCAGCAGTTCTACGGCATCGAAGGCCGCCAGGGCCCTTACGACCTGACCGGGCTGAACGGGGAAACCGGGATCGCGGTGGTCGCAGGAAGCGAGATCGTGACGCTCGACGGCGTGCGGCTCGTGCGCGGCGAAGGCGCCGACTATTCGATGGACTACGAGCGCGCCCAGATCACGTTCACGAACCGGCGACCGATCGGATCCTCGTCGCGCATCACCGTGGACTGCCAGATCACGGTCAACCGTTTCCATCGCAATCTCGCCGCGGCCACGTTCGGGATGAACCAGGGAAGGTGGCGATTCAACGGCAGCGTGATCACCGAGGGCGACGATCGCGGCCGGCCGATCGCGGCCGCACTCGACGCCGCGGATCGCCTGGTGCTGGCCGCCGCGGGCGACTCCACGGGGGACGCGCTCGGCTCGGGCGTGCGGCCGGGGGGCGGAGACTACGATCTGGTCTCCGATTCGCTCGGGACTCGCTTCGCGTTTGCCGGGCCCGACTCGGGTGACTTCGCGGTGAGCTTCGCGCGGGTCGGCCCTCTGGAAGGCGATTACGCCGACTCGGCGCAGGTGGCAGGACGCGTCACCTATCGCTACGTCGGGCCTGGGAAGGGGCCGTTCAAGGTGGGGCGCCGCCTGCCGTTGCCTGATTCGCACCAGCTCTACGACCTCGCCGGCGGCACCACGCTGGGACCTTTGCGCGTCGACTTCGAAGGCGCGATGTCGCGCCTCGATCGCAACACCTTCTCGACTCGCGACGACGGCGACGACTGGGGACGCGCGGGCACCGCGCGCCTGGCACTGGAAGGCCGCTCGCCGCGATGGCTCGGAGGCACGCTTGGGCTCGGCGCCTCGAGCCGCACGGTGGAGCGCAGCTTCGCGGCCTTCGCGCCGCTCGAGCGGCCGTTCGCGCAGGAGGACTGGGGACTCGACCCGAGCGCCAGCCTCGAGCGGCAGACCCGACACGAGGGCACCGCCTTCTTCCGCCCCGGATTCGGCGGTGAGCTGCGCGGCACCGCGGGGTGGATGAAGACGGTGGAGGGGTTCGAGTCCTTCCGCCGTTCGGCCACCTGGGACCGCGTGTCGCGACTCACGACGCGCGCGCGCTGGGAGCGCGCCGACGGCGAAGATCCGCATCGCGTGCACCGTGAAGGCGGCCGCGAGCGTGCCGGCGCGGATCTCGGCCTCAAGCTGAATTGGCTCGAGCCCTTGGTGCGGGCCGAATGGGACGAGCGCTGGACGCCCAGCGACACGGCGAAGAATGGCGCGCTCTCGCGGGAGCTGAACGCCGAGCTGCGCAGCGGAAGCCGGATCCCGTGGCGGCTGATGGGCGGCTTCGGCGTGCGGCGCGACGCTGTGCTCGGCGCCGCGGGCTACGAAGACCAGTACGAGACCCGCAGCACCCGCGTCTCGCTGCAGACTCCGGATGGCGGACGTTGGGGAACCGCGCTCGAGTGGCAGCACCGCCTGCAGGTCCCGATCGCGGCCGTCGCCCGCACGGTCAGCGACCTCGCCAGCGCGCGGCTGTCCGCCAACGATCCCGGGAGCGGCGCCACCGGCGCCATCGGTCTCGAGATCACGAGCGAAGGGGAGAGCGAGCGCAGCCGGCAGGTGGCGTTCGTGGGCGAAGGGATCGGCGCCTACGACAGTCTCGGTAACTTCGTGGGCTCAGGGCGCGGGGATCACTCGCTCGCGGTCGTGGTGGGCCCGGGACTGGAGCAGGTGGCGCGCGCGGCGGCGAGCGTGCGTCTGGCGTGGCAGCCCGCCGTCTCCGGCACCTGGCAGGGCTCGCGCACCGAGCTGGTGGTCGAGACCGACGCACGACGCCGCGGTCCGCTGCGGCCGGAAGACGTCTGGCTCTCGCCCGCCGCCGTCCTCGGCGACCCGGATCTCTCGCGGGGCGCGGTCACGCAGCGCCTCGAGGGCGAGCTGGCGCCAGGGGCGATGTGGGGAGCGTTTCGCCTGCGTCTCGAGCGGCGGGTGACTGCCGACCGCAGCTACACCAACTTCGCGCAGACCCAGGACGACCGGATCGGCCAGGCGCGTGTGCGCGCGCGTCCGCTCGCGGGGTGGACGATCGAGGTCGAGGGGAGGGCCCGCCGCCAGGCCGCGGAGCAGGCCGCCGGCGGCGCGTCGTTCCAGCGCACGATCGACGAAGCCGGCGGTCTGGGGCAGATCGCCTACACGCCGGGCGCCAACTGGCGCGCCGCGCTGGTATCCGATCTGGCGTGGACCCGTGACGCGGAGAGTGTCGCGCCGTGGTCGCGCACGCTGAAGTTCGGGCCCGAGCTGGGCGTGTCGCTGCTGCGGCGGGGGCGACTCGAGACCAGCGTGCGCCGGACGCTCGCGTCGGGCCCGCTGATCGGTCCGGTGCTGCCGACCGCGGACCCGCTCGGCGTCATGCGGTGGGAGTCCTCCACCCGCTTCGACTACCGCGTGGGCAATCAGACCACGCTGGGGCTCTCGTACGTCACCCGCGACCGCCAGGGGCATCCGCCCGAGCACGAAGGGCGCGCCGAAGCGAGGGCATTCTTCTGATGAAGACCACGCTCATCTTCATGACGCTCATGCTCGTTTCGATCGCGAGCTCCGCACGGGCAACCCCGCGGCTGGAGTACCGCGGCGGCGGCCTCAGCCGGAACCAGGCCGAGGCATTGTTCGCGCCGGCGCTGCGCGCGCCGGGCGACTCGGCGGCGCTGGCGACGGCGCTGCGCAAGCTGGTCAGCGGTCTGCAGGCGGCCGGATACCTCGACGCGCGCGCGCATGCCCGCTGGGACAGCGCGGCGGCGGGGCCGCGGCTCGAGGTCGACACCGAGAGCGGCGATCGCCACCGGATCACGAGCCTGGCCATCGACACGCCATCGGCGGCCGAGTCCCTGGTGTTCGCTTCGGCCCTGAAGATCGGCATCGGAGACTGGGCATCGACCACGGCGCTCGACGATGCGCTGAGCGAGGCGGTCCGTCATGCCGCGGCCAAGGGCCACCCTTATGCGCAGCTCGTCGTCAGTCAGCTCGAGTGGGATCGACTGGGCGCGCGCGTGCGTCTCGGCGGTTCGCTGGGACCGCGGGTCACGGTGTCGGAGGTGCGATTCGAAGGCATGAAGGTCACCGGCGCCGGGCTCGCCACGCGGGCCGTGGGTCCGCTGGCGGGTCGTGCCTTCGATCCCGCATCCGCCGAAGCCGGACGCGAGCGGCTCATGCGCCTCGGTCTGTTCCGCAGCGTCGTCTACGACGGATTGGAAGGGGAGAGCGACTGGACCAAGGCGCGACTGGTCTACCGTGTCGAAGAGCCGGCGTACAACCGCTTCGAAGGCGCGGTCGCGTCCCAGGGCGAAGGCCGCCTGGCGGGCCTCTTGCGCGTCGATCTCGGCAACCTCGCCGGCAGCGGCCGCTCGCTCGCCGCGACCTGGCAATCGCGCGGCGAGCCGGGTGAGGCGCTGTCCGCGCGGTACGTGGAGCCGCTTCTCCTCGGGGCGCCGTTGCGCTTCGAGGCGATGCTCGAGCATCAGCGTGAGGACTCGCTGTTCCTGCGCGCGCGCTGGTCCACCCGCCTGTCGTTCCTGCTCCCCGGCCGGGAGCGGCTCGAAGCCGGCTACGAGCAGGATCACGTCATCGATCAGACCGCGAGCGACACCGAGGTCGACGCCCAGTCCACTCTGTTCGGGCTCGAGCGCGATGGCCGGGACGCGCCGCTGATCGCGCGCCGCGGCACGCGGCTGCGCATCGGCGCGTCCCAGACCTTCAAGAAGGAGGACCTGGGGAACGGGACGCGCAAGACCACGCTCAGCTCGGCGGACGGATTGGCAGACATGAACGTCCCGTTGACGCGCCACATGGGCATGGCGTGGGAGCTGAGCGGCGCCGGCCGCTTCGGCTCGGAGCGAGTTCTCGGCGTCTACGAGCGCTATCCGCTGGGCGGCGCGAGCACGCTGCGCGGCTTCGATGAGCAAGCGTTCCGCGTGGATCGGTTCGTGCTGTCGCGTCTCGAGTGGCGCTGGTTCGCCGGACCCGGCGGTCAGCATCTCGCCGGATTCTGGGACCACGTGTGGACGTTCACCCGGCTGCCGGACTCGACCGGCTCGCATGCCGAGACCGTGAGCCACGACGCCGTTGGAATCGGGATGCGCGTCGTGAGTCCGGCGGGGTTGGTCGGTGTAGACTACGGCCTCGAACCCGGCCGGCCCCCGGTCGAGGGCAAGCTCCACGTGAGACTCGTCACCCAGTTCTGAGGAGGGCCTCGTTGTCCCTGGCGCATCGCGTCGACTCGCTGCTGCGCCCGGGAGGTCCGCTCGCCGCGCGCTGGGCGGGCTACGAGGATCGCGGCGCGCAGCGCGAGCTGGCGCGCGACATCGCCGGCGCCTTCGAGCAGGGCGGCGTGCTGCTCGCCGAGGCTCCGACCGGCATCGGGAAATCGCTCGCCTACTTGCTGCCGTCCATTCTGGCCGCGCGAGAGTCCGACCGTCGCGTGGTCGTGGCCACATGCACCAAGTCCTTGCAGGACCAGCTCGTGGACCGGGACCTTCCGGCTCTGCTCGAAGCCATCGGCTGGTCGGTTCCCTGCGCGCGGCTGAAGGGCAAGCAGAACTATCTGTGCCCGCAGGCGCTCGACGTCGCGAGCGGGGAGAGCGCCGGCGAGGAGGAGACGCTCGACGATCTCCGCCGCTGGGCGAGCCGCGACGAGAGCGGAGACCTCGATCGCTTTCCGGCGCGTGACGCCGACGCGTTCCAGCGATTGCGGGGGCGGCTCGGCGCCGATCCCGCCGCGTGCACCACGGCCACCTGCCGGCGCGGGCGCGAGTGCTTCTGGGTGAGGGCGCGGCGCCGGGCGACCGACGCCAAGGTGCTGGTCGTGAACCACGCGCTGCTCGCGCTCGCCGCGGGATCCGACGTGCTGCCGCCGTTCGACGTGCTGGTCGTGGACGAGGCGCACCGCCTCGAGGGCGTGCTGCTCGCTCAGCTCGAGCGCTCGGCCTCGCGGCACCGCTTCGAGGAAGCGTTGCGACTGATCGGATCCGGACGCCGCGGCGCCGGAGGCCTGGCGGCGCGCATGCGAGGCTTCTTCCTGCCCTTGTTCGACGACGCTCAGGCGGCGGAGCTTTCGCGCGAGGTGGAAGAGGCCACGGCGCAGGTGGCCCGCTGTCGCGACGACGTCGAGCGATTCTTCTCCCAGGTCGAGCCCGAGGGAGCGTCGGACTCGCGCTATGGACGCAGGGATCGGTATCGCTCGGCGAGCGAGCTGCTGGGAACGAACCTCGAGCCCCTGGAGCTGGTGCTGTCCCACTGCGCGGGCTTCTCCCGCACCCTGGCGCGCTGGTCCCATCGCGCCAGTGATCCCGAGATCCCGAGGGACGTCGCCGCGCCGGACACGCTGGCCGCCGAGCTCGAGCACGCGTCGATGGTGTGGAGCGCGCTCGGCGCCGATCTCGAGAACGTCGCGCAGGCGACGGATCGCGGATGGGTCTACTGGCGCAGCGCGGGCGGCCGCGGCGTCGAGCTCCACGGCTCGCCGATCACCGTCGGCGATGCGGCGCGGCGCCTCCTGGCCGGGCGGGCGGCGGTGCTCACCTCCGCGACGCTGTCGGCGGGCGGCGACTTCGACTTCGCGCTCGAGCGGCTGGGTCTCAAGGAGCAGCGCGAGGTGGTGTGCGAGACGCGATCGTATCCATCGCCGTTCCCGCTCGATCAGCAGATCCGCGCCTTCGCCTGGAGCGATCGCGGCCGCGACGAGTCGGACTGCGTGGCCGACGTCGTCAGCGAGCTGGCCGCGCACACCGGACGCAGCATTCTGGTGCTGTTCACCGCGCACGAACGTCTGCGGCGCGCGCGCGAGCGTCTGCGCGAGCGTCTGCCCGCCGGTCGCAAGCTGATCGCGCAGGAGTGGGACGGCTCGGCAAGTCTGGTGAGCGAGCGCTTCCGCGCCGAGCGCGGCGCGATCTTGCTCGGCGTCCAGAGCCTATGGGAAGGTGTCGACTTTCCCGGAGAATCCCTGGAGATCCTGGTGGTGGCGAAGCTCCCCTTCTCGGTCCCCGACGATCCGCTGGTCGAGGCGCGCGGCGAGCGTTTGATGGACCGAGGCCTCGATCCGTTCCGAGACGACGCCCTCCCCGAAGCGGTCCTGCGCTTTCGCCAGGGTGTGGGCCGGCTGATACGCCGGGCAGACGACCGGGGCGTGCTGGTGGTGTGCGATCCGCGCTTCCACACCGCCTCTTATCGCCGGCCGTTCCTCGATGCCCTTCCGGTCGCGCCCGAGCCGATGTCGAGCGCCGCCCTGCTGGCGGCGGCAGCGGCCACGTTCCTGGCCGCAAAGGGCCGCCCGGCGGAGCCGGTGACGGAGGGCGCTTGATCGAGCTCGGCGCGCGCCCGCTGCTGCTGGCGGACGTGGTGGCGGTGGCGCGCGGGCGCACCTCGGTCCGCCTCGCCCGCGAGGCGCGGCAGCGGATGGTGACGAGCCGCGCCGTGGTCGAGGAAGCGATCCAGAACGGGCGCGCCGTGTACGGCGTCAATACCGGGTTCGGTGATCTCAAGGACCAGCGGATTCCCGCGGACCAGGTGCGGCAGCTGCAGCTCAATCTGCTGCGGTCCCACGCCGCCGGCGTCGGCGGCGAAGCGCCTCCCGAAGTGTCGCGCGCCATGATCCTGCTGCGCGCCGCGTCATTGGTCCACGGGCGATCCGGGGTGCGCCCCGAGCTGGTGGACGCGCTGCTCATGATGCTGGAGCGCGGCGTGACGCCGGTGGTTCCGCTTCAGGGCTCGGTGGGCGCGTCAGGCGATCTCGCGCCGCTCGCGCATCTGGCGCTGGCGCTGATCGGCGAAGGCGAAGCCTGGCTGAGCGGGAGCGACGACGGCGAGACGCGCCGCATGCCGGCATCGCTCGCCTTGCGCGGCGCGGGCCTGCAGCCGCTGTCGCTCGAAGCCAAGGAGGGACTGGCGCTCATCAACGGCACCCAGTTCTCGACCGCCATCGCCGTGCTGGCGTGCACCGACGCGCGCGCGGTGTGGGAGGCGGCGATCGCGGCCGCCGCGCTCTCGACGGAGGTGCTGATGGGCTCCTTCGAGCCCGCGCGGGAGGACGTCCAGTCGCTGCGGCCTTATCGCGGCGCGCTCGAAGCCGCGCGCCGGCTGCGCGCGTATGCCGAGGGGAGCGCGCTCGTGGAGTCGCATCGCGAGTGCGGGCGCATCCAGGACGCTTACAGCCTGCGGTGCGTGCCTCAGGTCATGGGCGCGTCCTGGGACGCGCTGACCCACGTCGAGGACCAGCTCGAGATCGAGATCAACGGCGTGAACGACAACCCGCTGGTGCTGCCGGGCGGGGAGGTGATCTCGGCGGGCCTGTTCCACGCGCAGCCGGTCGGCATGGTCTCCGACTATCTGAAGATCGCGGTGGCCGAGATCGGCTCGATCTCCGAGCGGCGCACCGACCGACTGACCGACGCCCGCGTGTCCGAGCTGCCCGCGGTCCTGACTGCGAACCCGGGGCTCGAGTCGGGCTACATGATGGCGCAGTACACCGCCGCCGCGCTGGTGTCCGAGAACAAGGTGCTCTGTCATCCGGCGACGGTCGATTCGATTCCGACCGGCGGCGGGATGGAGGATCACGTCAGCATGGCGCCGATTGCGGCGCGCCATCTGCGGCAGGTGGTCGAGAACACGGCGCGCGTGGTGGCCATGGAGCTTCTGTGCGGCTGTCGCGCGCTCGAATTTCGCCGTCCACTGACGGCCGGCGCGGGCACCGAGCGGCTGTACGAAGCGGTGCGGCGGCTCGTGCCTTCGCCCGACGGTGACCGGCCGCTCTCGGGTCCGTGCGAGACCATCGCCCGCTGGGTGCTGTCACGCGGGCCCATGCGCCTCGCCGAGGAGGTGCTCGCGTCATGAATCCGGTGGCGAGCCGCACGGTCAGAGCCCCGCGCGGGCAGTCGCTGTCGTGCAAGGGATGGATCCAGGAAGCCGCGCTGCGCATGCTGATGAACAACCTCGATCCCGAGGTGGCGGAGCGCCCCGATGACCTCGTGGTTTACGGCGGCACCGGAAGAGCGGCGCGGAGCTGGGCGGCCTTCGATCAGATCGTGGCTTCGCTGCGGAGCCTCGAGCACGACGAGACGCTGCTGGTCCAGTCCGGCAAGCCGGTCGGCGTGTTCAAGACCCACGCCGACGCGCCGCGCGTGCTGATCGCCAATTCGCTGCTGGTGCCGCGCTGGGCGACCTGGGAGCACTTCTGGGAGCTCGAGGGCAAGGGGCTCATCATGTACGGGCAGATGACCGCGGGCTCGTGGATCTACATCGGCTCGCAGGGCATCGTGCAGGGCACGTTCGAGACCTTCGCCGAATGCGCGTCGCGCCATTTCGGCGGCTCGCTGGCCGGACGCGTGGTCCTGACCGCGGGACTGGGCGGCATGGGCGGCGCCCAGCCGCTGGCAGCGACCATGAACGGCGCCGTGTGCCTTGCGGTCGAGGTCGACGAGTCCCGCGCGCGGCGCCGGGTCGAGACCGGATACTGCGACCGGCTGACCCACTCGATCGAAGAGTCGCTGGCCTGGACCGAGGAAGCGAAACGGGAGCGGCGAGGCCTGAGCGTGGCGCTGATCGGCAACGCGGCGCAGGTGCATGCCGCCCTGTCCGAGCGCGGCTTCGTCCCGGACGTCGCCACCGACCAGACCTCGGCGCACGACCCGCTGGCGGGCTACGTTCCGGCGGGACTCACCCTCGAGCAGGCCGCCGAGCTGCGGGTGCGCGATCCGGAGGAGCACGTGCGGCGCGCGCGCGCCTCGATGGTCCAGCACGTGCGCGCGCTGCTCGCCATGAAGGCGCGCGGCACGGTGCTGTTCGATTACGGCAACAACCTGCGCGGCGAAGCCGAGAAGGGCGGCCTGCCGCACCCGCAGGCTTTCTCCTTCCCCGGGTTCGTGCCCGAGTACATCCGTCCGCTCTTCTGCGTGGGCAAGGGGCCCTTCCGCTGGGCCGCGCTCTCGGGCGACCCGCGGGACATCGACGCCACCGACGCCGCGGCACTCGAGGAGTTCCCGGACGACGCGCGGCTTCATCGCTGGATCCCGCTGGCGCGGAAGCATGTCCCCTTCCAGGGGCTGCCGGCCCGCATCTGCTGGCTGGGCTACGGCGAGCGCGCGCGGCTCGGGCTGCGCTTCAACCGCATGGTGCGGGAGGGCCGGCTCTCGGCGCCGATCGTGATCGGTCGCGACCACCTCGACGCCGGATCGGTGGCTTCGCCGTTCCGCGAGACCGAAGGGATGAAGGACGGCACCGACGCGGTGGCCGACTGGCCGATCCTCAACGCGCTCCTCAACGTCGCGAGCGGCGCTTCATGGGTGAGCGTCCACCACGGCGGTGGTGTGGGGATCGGGAACTCGATCCACGCCGGCCAGGTGATCGTGTGCGACGGCAGCGCCGCCGCCGATCGGCGGCTGATGCGAGTGCTCACCAACGACCCGGGAACCGGAGTCATGCGTCACGCCGATGCCGGCTATCGCCAGGCGATCGACTTCGCGCGCGGCTCCGATCTCAACCTCCCCGGCATCACGGACGAGCGTTGATCATGTCGGTCACGCCCCGCAGCGAGCCCTACGACAAGACGGTGGCCGGTCGCACCGCCTACGTGATCCTCCACAACACCTCCGAGGTGGTCACGCCCGATCCGGCCGGACAGCGCATCGTGCGCTACGACCGGGGCGCGGTGGTGTTCCGCGATGGACGGGTGGAGGAGGTCGGTCCCGCCCCGGATCTGATGCGCCGGCACGGCGAAGCCCGGCCGATCAGTGCCTACGGCCATCTGGTGACCCCGGGGTTGGTGGATTGCCACACCCACATGATCTTCGCCGGTCATCGCGCGGGCGAGCTGCAGCGGAAGCTGGCCGGCGAGAGCTACGCGGCGATCGCGGCGGCGGGCGGAGGCATCCGCTCGACCGTGGCGGCGACGACGACCGAGCGCGACGACGTGCTCGAAAGGAACCTCAGCGGGCGCCTCGAGCGCTGGCGCGCCAACGGATGCACGACGGTCGAGGTCAAGACCGGCTACGGGCTCACGCCACGGCGCGAAGTGCGGCTGCTCGAAGTGGTGCGCGGTGCGCTGCAGCGCGTCCCGGTGCGCGTGCAGAGAACGGCGCTGCTTCTCCACGCGTTGCCGGATGAATTCCGGGACCGCCGCGCGGCGTACGTCGAGGAGATGATCGAGCAGATCCTCCCCGAGATCCGCGAGCGGGGACTGGCCGAGGCGGTCGACGCGTTCTGCGATCCGGTCGCCTTCACGGTCGACGAATGCCGGGCGCTGCTGTCGAGCGCCCGGGAGCTCGGACTCGGGATCAAGCTCCACGCCGAGCAGACCGCGCGCATCGGCGGTGCGAAGCTCGGGGCGGAGCTCTCGGCTCTGTCGGTCGATCATCTCGAATCGGCGGAGCCCGAGGACTGGGAAGCGCTCGGACGCTCGGGAACGGTGGGCGTGCTGCTGCCGGCGGCGGCGCTCACGCTGGGACAGAAGCTGCCGCGTGCGGCGGAGCTGCGCCGGAGCGGCGCGCGCGTCGCGATCGCCACCGACTTCAATCCCGGCACCGCGCCCGCCCAGTCTCTGCTCGAGTGCGCCGCGCTCGCGGCGCGCCTGTGCGGATTCGACGCCGACGAGACCCTGCTCTCGATCACCTGGAACGCCGCCAAGGCTCTGGGTCTCGAAGAGCGGGTTGGCCACCTGAATCCGGGAGCATGGGGCGACGCCGTGGTGTGGGAGTGCGAGACGCTGGAAGAGCTGCCCTACTGGATGCCCGCGGTGCGTCCGGACTGCGTCTTCATGCGGGGCGCGGACCTGGCGCTTCCTGCCGTCGAGCGCCGCGTCTGGCCTTGACGTGGACGCGCACGGCCGCGATCCCGAGATCGAACGTCTCCGCGCGCAGATTCGCGGGCTGTGGGGCGTCATCGTCGCGCTGTGGCTGGTCCTCGCGATCGGGTTCGTCGCGCTGTTCGCCTGGCTGCCCCGCACGCCCGGTCCGAGGGCGCGGAACGATACCATCGCGGCGCGTCGCTTCGTGGTCGAGGACGAGTTGGGGAGGGTGCGGCTCGATCTCGGCGTCGACGAGACCGGCGTCGCCGGGATCTGGCTGGGTCCTCACGATCAACGCCAACCCGGGGCATCCCTGGTGGAGGCGGGCGCGACCGCGCAGCTCTCCGTGCGCAGCGAGACGGGCGGAACCGTCGTCATTGGACCGCAGGTCATCATGCTGAACGCCAGCGGTCGCGGCGTCAGCTCCCTCGGCATCCTCAGTCACGACACTTCGTACTTCCAGCTCAGCGGCCCGACCCCGATCTTCTATCCGCGGTCGGCCGCCGTGCTGCGCGATTCGCTGCTTCGCATCCGACCTCGGTAAGGGAGGCTCATGGCACGACTCGTCGAGTGCGTTCCCAACTTCTCGGAAGGCCGCCGGCGCGAGGTGGTCGAAGCGCTGATCCAGGCGATCGCCGCGGTCAAAGGCGCGGTGCTGCTCGACCACGAGATGGACGCGGATCATCATCGCTCCGTCCTGACCTTCGCCGGCGAGCCCGAGCCGGTGATGGAGGCCGCGTTCCAGGCGGTGAGAAAGGCCGCCGAGGTCATCGACCTCACGAAGCATCGCGGCGAGCACCCGCGCATGGGCGCCACCGACGTGCTGCCGTTCGTGCCGGTCGAGGGCATGACGCTCGACGAATGCGCGGGGCTCGCGCGAGCCGTGGGGAAGAGGATCGGCGACGAGCTGGGAATCCCGGTCTTCCTCTACGAGGCGGCCGCATCGCGGCCCGAGCGCGTGAGCCTGGCCGACGTGCGCCGTGGCGAGTTCGAAGGGCTGCGCGACCTGATCGGCAAGGATCCGGCGCGCTCACCGGACTTCGGCCCGCAGCAGATCCACCCGACGGCGGGCGCCACCGCGGTCGGCGCGCGGCGTTTCCTGGTGGCGTTCAACGCCAATCTCAACACGCCGGACGTGCGGGTGGCGAAGGCCATCGCCAAGTCGATCCGGGAGCAGAGCGGCGGGCTCAAGCACGTGCGCGCGCTGGGGTTCTCCATCGAGGGCGGTCGACGCGCGCAGGTGAGCATGAACCTCGTGAACACCGAGGCGACGCCCATCCATCGCGTGCTCGCCCTGGTGCGCGACGAAGCCGCGCGACACGGCGCCGCCATCTCGGGCTGTGAGGTGGTCGGACTGATCCCCGAGGCCGCGATGCTGGATGCCGCCGAGCACGCGCTGCAGCTCGAGAGCTTCCGCCGCGACCAGGTGCTGGAGCTGCGGCTCAAGCAGCCGCCGGTCTCGGAGAGCGTCGTCGTGGCCACGTTCTTCGATCAGGTCGCCGCGGCCACGCCGACTCCCGGGGGCGGAACCGTGGCCGCCTTCACCGGCGCGCTGGCGTCCGCGCTGGCGACCATGGTCGCGAACCTCACCATCGGAAAGAAGAAGTACGCGGCCCATGAAGGCGCGATGCGGGACCTCCGCGGCCGGGCCGAGCGGGCTCGGCGAACGCTGATAGGCCTGGCCCGGACCGACAGCGAGGCGTTCGACGCGGTGCTGCGGGCGGGACGCCTGCCCCAGAGCACGGAGGAGGAGGCGGACTCCCGGTCCAAGGCCTTGGCGCAGGCCAACCTCGGGGCGACTCTCGTCCCCCTGCAGACGGCCGAGGCATGCCTCGAGGTCGTCGAGCTGGCCACCGAGGCCGCCCGGCTCGGGAACCCTCAGGCAGTCACCGACGCCGGGGTGGCGGGGCTTCTCGCCCATGCCGCCGGCGAAGGGGCTCTGCTCAACGTTCAGATCAACCTGAAGTCCTTGATGGAGGGGGCCGATAAGAACGGAGTGGAGACTGACTTGCGCCGTCTCGCTGCCGCTCTCCGGAGGGCGGCCGACGAGTGTCGTGGCGCCGTGAGCTCCAAGCTCGAAGCACCCTAGGGATCGGGTACCGCCTACCGGCCTCGATCAACATCCGTGCTGGCGAGGCCGGTCCCGGAGAACAGCCAACTTGGACAAGGCACTCGAGATCAAACGACGAGCACAGCGCGCGATCCAGAGCGGTGATCTGGACAGCGCGATGGCCGAGTACGAGAAGCTCGTCGTCCTACCGGACTGCGACCCGTACAACTTCGTCCTCCTCGCCGACCTGCAATTCAAGCGCGGCGACCAGCAGGGCGCGGTCCAGCGCTATCTCGCCGCGGCCGACGCGTACGAGAAGACCGGCCTGTTCAAGAACGCGATCGCCGTCTGCAAGAAGATGATGCGCCTCGGGCTCTCGCCCTCGCAGGTGCTCGAGCGGCTCGCCCATCTCCACTCGCTCGACGGGCTGTCCACCGAGGCCGCGCTCTACCACCAGCAATTCGCCGAGCACCTCGTGCGCGCCCAGCGCCCGACCGAAGCCGCCGCCGCGCTGCGGCGCGCATACGAGACTTCGCCCGACGAGCTCGGCTTGCTCGAGCGCATCGCCGAAGTGCTGGTGCTCGCCGACGACAAGAACGGCGCGGCGCTGGCGCTGGCGGAAGCGGCCTTCCAGCACCAGAAGCGCGGTCATCCCGACGTGGCGGTGGCGCTCAAGCGGCGCGCGGAGGATCTCAAGGCGGGATCGGTGCGCGAGTTCGAAGTGCAGGCCATGATCGGATCCGGCCAAAGCCCCGACTCCGCCGCGGCCGCTGCCGTGGTCGACGACGACGACGATTCAGGCACGCCCGGTCCGCCCCTGCTGCCCTCGCTTCGCCCTGAAGGCGATGGGGCCGGTGATGAGATCGAGCGCTTCGGCAGTCCGGCCGGCGCCTTCAATGGCCAGGGCGACGACCCGAAGAAGTCCAGGATCCTCTCCGCGGTCGAGATCGAAGGCATGCTCCAGAAGGCGCAGGAGAAGCTGCGCAATGGCGAGTCGGACGAGGCGTCGCGACTCCTGATGGACGCGGCGCAGGCCTACGAAGCGGTGGGACGTCACGACAACGCGGGCACCATCTACCGGAGCCTCGGCAAGAACCCGACCACGCCGCCAGCCGTGCTCGAGCTCTGGCTCGCCAACTGTGAGCGTCGCGACGACAAGCGTGAAGCGGCGACGGTCGCGTGCGAGCTCGGCGATCGCGCCATCCAGCAGGGCAACGTGGATTCGGCTCAGCTCTGGTTCGACCGTGCCCGCAATCTCGACGAGAACAACACGCTCGCTCAGCGCAGGCTCCAGCGCCTGGAGGCGATGAAGGACGGCGTCGGTCCTCCCCAGCTGGTGTCGACCGACGCGGTCGAGACAGGCCCGCCCGCTCTCGAAGCGGCGCCGGTCGCCGCGGCGCCGCCCCCGCTGTCGCCACCGATGCCGGTGGCCCCGCCGGAGCCGGTCGTCATGCAGGCGCCGCCGCCGCCCGCCGAGACCACGAGCGATCGGGTGGAGCTCGCGGTCGGACGGAGCGAGGCGGTCACCTTCGATCTCGGCGCGCTGCTGTCGGAGTTCCAGCGCGGGATCGAAGCCCAGCTTTCCGGAGACGCCCAGGGGCATTACGATCTGGCCATGGCGTACCGAGAGATGGGTCTGCTGGACCACGCGGTCGAATCGTTCCGGATGGCGGTCGCTCATCCGGGACTCGCGCATCGGGCCACCGAGATGCTGGGCCGCTGCCTGCTCGACCAGGGCCGTTTCGACGAAGCCGCCGCCGAGCTGGCCGCGGGACTGGAGCACCCCGGGCTCGATGTCGAAGGCACTCTCGGCTTGCGCTACCTGCTCGGTCTGGCCCACGAAGCCGCGGGCCGTCCCCGAGAGGCCCTGGCGGAGCTCGAGCAGGTCTTCGCCGTGCAGCCCAACTATCACGACGTCGCGCCCAAGCTGCGAGATCTCCGCAAGGCGCTGGGGAGCGAGTGATGCGGCGGCCGGCCCCCGCGCAGGGCGGCCGGCGGGTGGACCTTCACACCCACACCATCTTCAGCGATGGTCTGCTCACTCCCGAAGCTCTGGTGGAGCGCGCGGTCCAGCGTCAGCTCGCGGCGGTCGCCATCACCGATCACGATTCGGTCGAAGGCATGGAACGCGCGCAGGCGGCGGCTCACGGGCGAATCGAAGTCGTGCCCGGGGTCGAGATCTCGAGCGCGCTCGACGGCCAGGACCTCCACATCCTGGGCTACTACATCGATCCCGAGCACGGCCCCCTGCGCGAGCGACTGTTGAGTTTCCAGGCCGAGCGCCGCGATCGCGCGCGACGCATCGTCGAGCGACTCACCGAGGTCGGCGTGCGCCTCGACGTCGAGGAGGTGCTCTCCTCGGCAGGTCCGGGGGTGGTGGGACGCCCGCATGTCGCGGCCGTGATGGTGCGCGCCGGTGTCGTCGGCGGTCTGGACGAGGCGTTCCGTCGTTACCTCGGCGCGCACGGGTCGGCATTCGTGCCGCGCCCGGCGTTTCGACCACAGGACGCCATCGCGCTCATTCACGGCGCGAACGGACTCAGCGTGCTCGCCCATCCCGGCGCGAGCCTGAGCGACGCGGTGGTGGAGCGGCTCGCCGCCTCCGGACTGCGCGGCATCGAGGTGTGGCACCCGCATCACTCGCCCGCCACCAGCCGCCGATACCGGGCGCTGGCGGAGCGCTTGTCGCTGCTCGAGAGCGGAGGCTCGGACTTCCATGGCCATCCGCAAGGCAGCGATCTCGGCGAGGTCCGGGTGCCTTACGGCGTCCTGTTGCGGCTCAAGCAGAGCGCGGGCGTCGCGGGCTAGGCCCATGCGTTGACTCGGCAGTGAGGCCGCGGCTATTTTCATCAGCCGTCGCTCGTGCCTAGAGCGACCGCGTCATCCGGGTGCGTCCACCGCCCCTGCGGAGATCTCCTTCCATCACCTCCCGTCCGTACTCGTCACGGCGCCTGGCCTACGCGGCGCTGCTGGTCGCGCTCGGACTCACCGGCGCCTACGCGGAATCGATCCCCAATCTCGAATTGCTCACGCTGGTGGCGTTCGGGTCCGGCGTGCTGCTCGGACTGCGCGACGGCGTGCTCGTGGGCGGCCTGACCATGCTGCTCTTCACGCTCCTCAATCCTTACGGTCCGGCCCCACCGCTGGTGATGCTCGCCCAGGTCCTGGGCATGTCGCTGGCCGGGGCCGCGGGCGCCGCGTTCGCTCGTGCCGGGGGGGCGGGATGGCCGGCCCCTCGGCGTGCCGTCGCGCTCGCGATCATCGCGGTGGTGATCACCGCGATCTACGACCTGATGACCAACGTCGCCACCGGCCTCCAGTTCGGACAGATGCGACTCGTGCTCCTCGCGGGGATTCCCTTTTCGCTATGGCACATCGGTTTCAATGTGGCGCTGTTCGCCGTGATCGGGACACCGCTCGCGGCGGTGCTGGCGCGCTACGCCGAACGACTCGAAGCCTGATCCTCGCGGCTCTGCTGATCCCGGGCCCGGCGCTCGCGCAGACGCCGCCGCCGATGGATCGCGATGATCTGGTGGACCAGGGCGTGCCCGATGCGCCGTCGTGGTGGGCCGAGCCAGGACGAGCCGGCTTCATGCCCGACATGGCTTCGGGCGTGGCCTATCCGTGGATTCTCGCCGGGCACGTGCGCGGCGGATGGGCGATCGACGATCCGGGTCTGTCCGAGCTCGGTCCATACCCCGGGATCATGACCGTGCACTCGCCGCTCGGCTGGCTGGATTCGCTGAGCGCCCAGTCCGGTGGCGTTTCGGGGTGGGACGGATTCCGCGGCGCGTTCACCAAAGTCCGCCATCATCGCCTGCTGCCCGCCGACGCGCGGGTCGGCAAGCGCGCCTTCGCCGACTTCACGCTGGAAGGCGGCAGCGACGCGCTCGACGGCAACAGCCTGTCGGTGGCCAGCGGGGACAGCGCCTTGTGGTGGCGACTCGGGACGGTGGGATGGAGACGAGGCGGCCTCGGCGATCTCGGACCGGCCGGCCGTCACCACTACGCGTTCTCGGGCTCGTGGGTGCGCGGACGACACCACCTGAGCGGAGGCCTGGCGCAGGCCGGCTCGGCTGCCGAGATGGTGACGGGGGAGTCGCAGTCGGCGACCGGCGCCGGTGGAAGCGTGCGCTACGGATACGGACTGCGAGGCTCGCAGGTTGGGCTCGAGGTCGGGCGCGGTTACGCGCATCACGAGAGCTTCGGCGGCGTGATCCCGTTCTCGCGCCGCGACGCCCATCAGCGGCACGCGGTGGCCGACTGGTCGAGAACCGGAAACGCGCTCGGGCTGCGGCTCGAATGGCGCGACGAGTGGGTGACGCGAGTGACGACTCCCGGAGGCGAGGTGCCGTGGACCGCGACCTCGTTGTGGGTCGCCGCGCGCGGCGAAGGACGCCGCGGACCGGCGCGAATCGAGTCATCGCTGGGCGTGGGAAAGCACGACGACGGCGGCACGACATGGGCGCCGTCGGCGCGCGTGGAGCTCGGCGGGCGGGCCTGGCTCGCGGCGATCCATGCGGAGCGCATCGTGGCGCCGATCTGGAGCGATCTGGCTCCGGGCGTCGAGTCTTTCCTCCAGACCACGTGGAAAGGCGGCGCCGAGGTGGCCTGGCGCGACCCGCATGGGGGTGTCTCCGCGGGATGGATGATGGGCCGCACGCTGGATCGCGCGCTGCTCAGCCGCTTTCCCTTCGACGAGCTGTGGCTGCGCGACGGGTACCTGCGCGATCCCGACCCGTTCGATTTCGGGCTCGCGACGGCGAGTGCCGACTGGAGGTGGCGCGCGTGGCTGGCGCACGTCGAGGGGTTCTCGCTGTTCCGCGACGATGACGCGCCGCAGGCCACCGTCGATCCGCGCCGCGGGGGCCGCGCCATGCTGGAGACCGGGTTCAGCTCGTTCCAGGGGGACTTGCGGGTGCGGGTGCGAGGCGACGTCGCCGGCATGGCTGGCAGGGCAAGCCTCGAGCCGGGGGGCGCGTGGATTCCGGGAGACTGGACGTATGGTTTCGCGGTGGCGACGTCGCTGGCGGATGTCACCGTCACGCTGCGCTACCGGAACCTGGAGGACAAGGTGCGGACGCTCCCCTGGCTGGTTCCGCTGACGGGCCAGGAAGGGGAGGGAGAAGGCGACACGTTCCGGATCGCGATCTCCTGGCGTTTCTATAATTGAAGAGGCCGCGCACCGAATCGGGGGACGCAACCTTCGTCGCCTGACGCTCGCCCCCGCCGGAAGCTCCGATGCTGCAATGGCTGACGGAGGCCGAGCGCCGCGGAGCCAGTGTTCTCGTGTTGCTGCTGCTGCTCGGGGCTGGACACGATGCCTGGGTCGCGCGGCGCATGCGGGCTGAGATGGAGCATGGCCCGGCAAGGGTTCATCCGCCGGAGTCATCGCTGCCGGCGCCTTCGCCGGGCGAGCCGCCCGCCGAGCCCATGAGCCTCGCTCCAGTCCGGCTCGATCTCAACCAGGCCGGCGCTCCTGAGCTCGAGGCGCTCCCGGGTATCGGTCCGGTTCTGGCTCGGCGGATCGTCGAGACGCGGAAGCAGATCGGACGCTACGACACCGCCGAGGATCTGCTCCGCGTCCGCGGAGTCGGGCCGCGTCTCCTCGAGCGCATCCGGCCGCGGATCCGCGCCGCGCGTGAGCGCGAGGCCATGCATTCCGCACCGCGGTCTGGTGACGGCCGTGCAGATTCCGCTTCAGCCGCAGAGCACTCGACCCGATAACCCCACGCGAAGCACACCCACACCTGGACATTGGCGCCCGGGCCCGCTTGCGGGCTCCGGGTAACCGCCATCTTGCGCAGGATCGGGGCGCCGAACTCGGCAGCGCCACCCGACAGACGGGGACGGGATGCAGGAAGACATCGGACAATTGTTGCTGGATGCCCAGCTCATCGATGCCGCCGGGCTCCAGAAGGCCCAGCTTCAATCGAAGAACTCCGGCGGCAGCGTGGTCTCGAATCTGGTCAAGACCGGAGCGATCTCCGAGGAAGCTCTGCTCGAGTTTCTGTCGCAGAACTTCCGCGCCCCCTCGATCGATCTCCGGAACTTCGAGCCCGACCCCCAGCTCACGCGACTGATTCCCGGCGACGTCGCCACCAAGTTCCTGGCGTTGCCGGTGTCACGCGTCGGCCGGCGCCTGGTGGTCGCGATGGTGAATCCCAGCAACATCTTCGCGATCGACGATATCAAGTTCATCACCGGCTACGAGATCGAGCCACGCGTCGCCACCGACGCTTCGCTCAAGCGCGCCATCGACCGTGCCTACGACTCGGCGGGGACGATGGCCGACGTCATGAAAGGGATGGAAGAGGACCTGTCGGTCGTCGAGGAGGAGGAGGTTCCGACCGACGAGGCGCTCTCGGCGGCCGAAGAGGCGCCGATCGTCAAGCTGGTCAACTCATTGATCAGCGACGCGGTGCGCAAAGGGGCTTCCGACATCCACATCGAGCCCTATGAGAAGCAGATGCGGGTGCGCTTCCGCATCGACGGCGTGTTGCAGGAAATGATGGCGCCTCCTTTCAAGTTCAAGGCCGCGATCATCTCCCGTCTCAAGATCATGGCCGAGCTCGACATCGCGGAGCGTCGTGTCCCGCAGGACGGCCGCATCAAGATCAAGGTGCTCAACCGCACCATCGACCTGCGCGTCTCGAGCCTGCCCACGAT
Source organism: Candidatus Eisenbacteria bacterium (assembly GCA_035712145.1). Taxonomy (NCBI): domain Bacteria; phylum Candidatus Eiseniibacteriota; species Candidatus Eiseniibacteriota bacterium. The sequence continues at coordinate 29,948 of DASTBI010000165.1, forward strand.
CTTCGGCGAGAAGATCGTGATGCGCATTCTCGACAAGAGCAATCTCAACATCGATCTCGGCAAGCTCGGGTTCGAGCCGCGCTCGTTCACGGAGTTCACCGCCGCGGTCGCCAATCCGTACGGCATGGTCCTGGTCACCGGCCCGACCGGATCGGGCAAGACGACCACGCTCTACTCCGCGCTGTCCCGGATCAACACCCCCGAAGTCAACGTCATGACCGCCGAGGACCCGGTCGAGTACAACCTCGACGGCATCAACCAGGTCCTCGTCAACGACGAGGTCGGTTTGTCCTTCGCCGCGGCGCTCAAGGCGTTCCTGCGCCAGGACCCGAACATCATCATGGTCGGCGAGATCCGCGACATCGACACCGGGGCGATCGCCACCAAGGCGGCGCTCACGGGCCACCTCGTGCTCTCCACGCTCCACACCAATGACGCCGCGTCGGCGATCGGCCGCCTCATCGACATGGGGATCGAGCCGTTCCTCGTCGCCTCGTCGGTGAACCTGGTCCTCGCCCAGCGCCTGGTGCGCCGGCCCTGTGCGAGCTGCAAGCGCGAGGTCGAGCCCCATCCCGAGGTCCTGCGCGAGCTCGGCTTCTCCGCCGAGGACGGCGCGGCCTTCGCCTGGATGGAGGGGGAGGGCTGCGTCGACTGCAACAACACGGGCTACAAGGGCCGCCAGGGCGTCTACGAGGTGATGACGATGACCCCGACGCTGCGCGACATGGTGCTCGACCGCGCCCCGGCCTCGGCGATCAAGAAGCAGGCGATGTCCGAGGGGATGCGGACGCTGCGCATGGACGGCTTGTCGAAGCTCCGCCGCGGCATGACCACGGCGGAGGAAGTGCTCAAGGAAACGGCGGTCGACAATGTCTAGGACGGAAGCGCGAACCCGCACCGGAAGGAGCCGGTAACCCCGTGATCACTCTGAAGCAGTTGCTCGAGGACATGATCCAGCGGAAGGCGTCGGACCTGCACGTCACCGCCGGGGTGCC
>DASTBI010000166.1 GCA_035712145.1 Candidatus Eisenbacteria bacterium
CCGCTCACCTCGAGCTTCTCGTTCTGGCCGCCGGCGCGGCGGATGGTGAGCATGCCCTTCGCCAGGTTGGCCACCAGCGGAGCGTGGTGGGCGAGCACGCCGAAGTAGCCGGCGGTGCCGGGAACCTCGACGTACTCGACCTCGCCCTCGAACACCGACTTCTCGGGCGTCAGCACGCTGAGATGGAAGACCGCCGCCACTAGACGGTGGCCGCCATCTTCTCGGCGGCCTCCTGGACTTCCTCGATGCCACCCTTCATGTAGAACGCCTGCTCGGGCAGCTCGTCGAGCTTGCCCTCGACGATCATCTTGAAGCCCTTGACCGTGTCTTCGAGCTTCACGTACTTCCCGGGCGTCCCGGTGAAGGCCTCGGCGACGAAGAAGGGCTGCGACAGGAAGCGCTGGATCTTGCGCGCGCGCGACACCGTGACCTTGTCGTCTTCCGACAGCTCGTCCATCCCGAGGATGGCGATGATGTCCTGGAGGTCCTTGTAGCGCTGGAGGATTCGTTGCACCGATCGCGCGATCGCGTAGTGCTCCTCGCCGACGATCGCGGGGTCCAGAATGCGCGAGGTCGACGCCAGCGGATCGACGGCCGGGTAGATGCCGAGCTCGGCGATCGAGCGCTCGAGCACCGTGGTGGCGTCGAGGTGCGAGAAGGCGGTGGCCGGCGCGGGATCGGTGAGATCGTCGGCCGGCACGTAGATCGCCTGCACCGAAGTGATCGACCCCTTCTTCGTGGTGGTGATGCGTTCCTGCAGCGCCCCCATCTCGGTCGACAGCGTGGGCTGGTAGCCTACCGCGCTCGGCATGCGGCCGAGCAGCGCCGACACTTCGGAGCCCGCCTGGGTGAAGCGGAAGATGTTGTCGACGAAGAACAGCACGTCCTTGCCCTGTTCGTCGCGGAAGTACTCCGCCATGGTGACGCCGGTGAGCCCCACGCGCAGGCGCGCTCCGGGCGGCTCGTTCATCTGACCGAAGACCATCACCGTCTTCGCGATGACGCCCGACTCGGTCATCTCGCGATAGAGGTCGTTGCCTTCGCGGGTGCGCTCGCCGACGCCCGCGAACACCGAGAAGCCGCCGTGCTGGGTCGCGATGTTCCGGATCAGCTCCTGGATCAGCACGGTCTTGCCCACGCCGGCGCCGCCGAACAGACCGACCTTGCCGCCGCGCTGGTAGGGCGCCAGCATGTCGACCACCTTGATGCCGGTCTCGAAGATCTGCTTCTCCACTTCCTGCTCGGCGAACGGCGGAGCGGGACGATGGATCGGAAGTCTCTTGGTCGCCTTGACCGGCCCCTTGCCGTCGATCGTCTCGCCGACCAGGTTGAAGATTCGCCCGAGACATTCCTCGCCGACCGGAACGGTAATGGGATCGCCGGTGTCGGTCGCCTTCATGCCACGCACCAGGCCGTCGGTCGAGTCCATGGCGATGCAGCGGACGACGTTGTCACCCACGTGGAGCGCCGCTTCGACCGTGAGCTTGATGCCGCGCTCTTTGTCCTCGATGAGGATCGCGTTGTAGATCTTCGGCAGTTTCTCGGGATCGAACGCCACGTCCACCGTGGGACCGATCACCTGGACGACTTTCCCGACGTTCATGATTGGGCTCCGCCTCTAGATGGGGCTCGTTCGTGGGTCGTGATGATCACTTGAGAGCTTCCGCGCCACCGACCAGCTCGGCGATCTCCTTGGTGATGGCCGCCTGGCGCAGCCGGTTCCGCTTGAGCGTGAGGTCGTCCACCAGCTCGCCCGCGTTCTTGCGCGCCGAGCCCATGGCCACCATGCGCGCCGCATGCTCGGAGGCCAGCGCATCCGCCATCGCGGCATAGAGCGTCGCCATCGCGTAGCGCGGCACCAGCTCGCCGAAGATGGTCTCCGGGTCGGGTTCGAAGATCGGATCCACGCTCGCCCGCGGCGCCGCCTCCCCTTCCTTGGCGGCCTTCTCCTCTTTGGGCTTGGGCGGCTCGGCGCCGACCGGGAGGAACGCCGGGTTCTGGATCTTCCTCACCAGCGCGTTCACGAAGTGGGTGTAGAGCAGCTCGACCCTGTCGACTTCGCCGGAGACGAATCGCTCGGTGAGCTCCTGCGTCAGCTTGCGCGCCAGCTCCAGATCGGCTTCGCCGGGGAGGTCGGTATGGGCCGAGAGGACCGGGAACCCCCGGCGCCGCGCGTAGTCGCGCGCCTTGCGCCCCACCAGGACGAGCTTGATCGACCCCCGCTCGGCTTTGCGGACCCGCTGCTCGGCCACTCTCAGGATGACGGTGTTGTACGTGCCGGCAAAGCCGCGATCGGCCGCGATCACCACGAGTGCGGTGGTCTTCACCGGCCGCACCTTGAACAGCGGATGCTCCATCTCGGACGCAGCGCCGGCGAGATTGGCGAGCATCTCGGAGATCTTCTGCGCGTAGGGGGCGGCGGACTGCGCACGCACCTGGGCACGGCGCAGCTTGGCGGCAGCCACCATCTCCATCGCCTTGAAGATCTGCTGCATGCTCTTCGTGGCGCGGATTCGCCGCCGGAGATCTTTCAGCGTCGCCATCGAGTCCTAAGCCTTGAACTGGGCCTTGAAGGTCTTGCACGCCTCGTGCAAGCGCTTCTCGTCTTCGGGAGAGATGCTCTTGGCGGTGCGGATGTTGTGCGCGACCTCTCCGTATTTCTGGTTCACGAACCCCAGCCATTCGCTCTCGAACTTGCGCACCGCGATGACCGGAACGTCGTCGAGGTAGCCGTTGGCGCCCGCCCAGATCGAGATCACCTGCTGCTCGACCGGCAGCGGCGCGAACTGTCCCTGCTTGAGCAGCTCGACCATGCGCTCGCCGCGGGTGAGCTGGGCCTGGGTCGCCTTGTCGAGGTCGGAGCCGAACTGCGCGAAGGCCGCCAGCGCGCGGTACTGCGCCAGGTCGAGACGCAGCCGCCCGGCCACCTGGCGCATCGCCTTGATCTGGGCGTTGCCGCCCACACGCGACACCGAGATGCCGACGTTGATGGCGGGGCGCACGCCGGAATAGAACAGATCACCCTCGAGGAAGATCTGTCCGTCGGTGATCGAGATGACGTTGGTCGGGATGTACGCCGAGACGTCGCCGGCCTGCGTCTCGATGAACGGCAGCGCGGTCAGCGAGCCGCCCTTCAGGTCGTCCGACAGCTTGCAGGCGCGCTCGAGCAGCCGCGAGTGGAGGTAGAACACGTCGCCGGGATACGCCTCGCGGCCCGGAGGCCGCCGCAGCAACAGCGCGAGCTGGCGATAGGCGTTGGCGTGCTTGGACAGGTCGTCGTAGACGCACAGCACGTGGCCGCCGTCGTAGGTGAACTCCTCACCCATCGCGCAGCCCGCGTAGGGAGCGATGAACTGGAGCGGCGCCGATTCCGAGGCCGAGGCCGTCACCACGATCGTGTACTCCATGGCGCCGTGCTTCTCGAGAATGCCGACGACGTTGGCGACCGTGGACTCTTTCTGTCCGATCGCGACGTACACGCAGATCACCCCGGTGCCCTTCTGATTGATGATCGTGTCGAGGGCGATCGTGGTCTTGCCGGTCTGGCGATCGCCGATGATCAGCTCGCGCTGGCCGCGACCGATGGGGATCATGGCGTCGATCGCCTTGATGCCGGTCTGGAGGGGCTCCTTCACCGGCTGGCGCTCGATGACGCCCGGCGCCTTGAACTCGATGTTCCTGAACTTGTCGGCGCCGATCGGGCCCTTGCCGTCGACCGGTTGCCCGATGGCGTTCACCACGCGGCCGATCATCGTCTTGCCGACCGGCACGGAGGCGATGCGGCCCGTCCGCTCGACACGATCGCCTTCCTTGATGTTCTTGTCCGAGCCGAACAAGACGACACCGACGTTGTCCTCTTCGAGGTTGAGGACCATGCCCATGATGTCGCCCGGGAAGCGGATCAGCTCGCCGGCCATCGCGTCTTCGAGGCCCCAGACGCGGGAGATGCCGTCGCCCACGGACAGGACCGTGCCGACGCTCTTGGTCTCGAGCTTGGCCTCGTAGCGCTCGAGCTCTTGCGCCAGCACGGCGCTCACTTCTTCGGGTCGGAAGGTCATGAAGGTTGTGCCCCGGATCGTTAGGAGTTGGGTTAGACGCTGACTTCGGAAAGCTGTTGCTCGATCGCCTTGAGCAGCGTGGCGACCGAGCGGTCGATCACGTGATCGCCGATGCGCACCAGGGCGCCGCCGATCAGGTCGGAGTCGACTTCGCTCGTGAGACGGATCTTGGACCGGGTATGACGCTCGAGCTCCGCGTGCAGCCGCTGCTGCTCCCCATCGGTGAGCGGCACCGCGCTCACCACGTGGGCGCGCTGGACGCCCTGCTTCTTCTCGACCAGCGCCTCGAACTCCGTCACCGCAAAGTCGAACTCGGGCAGCCGCTTCTTGCGCAGCAACAGGTCCGCGAACAGCACCACCGTGCGCGCCACTTTCCCGTCCAGGGCGCGCTTCACCGACTCCCGCTTGTCGGCGAGCCGCACGCCCGGTGAGGCCAGGAAGTTGCCCACGCGACTCCCCGGCTTCAGCACCTCGACCAGGCCCTTCAGGTCCTCGAGGGCGCGCTCCGTCTCGCCACGCTTCTCGGTGAGGATGAAGAGCCCGCGCGCGTAACGCGCGGCGACCGTCGTGTCTTTCATGGCAGCGCGGCCACCTGGTCGATGAACTCCCCGGCGAGCTTCCGCTGACCCTGGTCGTCGATCTTCTGCCGCAGGATCTTCTCCGCGGCCCTGACCGACAGCGCCACCATCTGCTCTTTGAGGATCTCCTTGGCCTTCTCGCGCTCGCGCGCGATCTCGTCGGCCGCCTGCTGCATGCGCTGCGAGGCGTCGGCCTGCGCCTGCGACTTGAGCTCGGCCGCCAGCTTCTGGCCTTCGGCCATGGCTTCCTGCAGCCGCTGACGCGCCTGAGCCTCGATGCCGCGCAGCTCGAGCTCGTAGCGGGCCTTGAGATCGGCAGCCTCGGCCTTGCGGCGCTCGGCCTCTTCGAACTCGTCCGCGATCTTCTGGCGCCGCGCCTCGAGGAGTCCGAGCACCGGCTTCCAGGCGAAGCGACGCAGCAGCCAGACCATGATCAGGAAGCCCAGCACCTGCGTCAGGACTTGTCTGATGTCGATGAGGTTCATGTCGACTCCCGGCGAGTGCCACGGCTCACGATGCGCCGCGGCGGAACGCCTAGATCTTCGGCGACAGAATGAACATGGTCACGAACGCGTAGATCGTCAGCGCCTCGGCGAGCGCGGCGATGATGATCATGGCGAGCTGAATCTTGCCGGTGGCCTCGGGCTGACGACCGATCGCCTGCATGGCGCCGTTGCCGATGCCGCCCAGGCCGATGCCCGAGCCGATGGCCGCCAGTCCGATGCCGACCGGGAGGCCCCAACCGAGTGCCGCGTGGAAGTCCATCGTGTCCTCCTTGTGGGTCTTAGTGAGCGTGCTGCGCCTCCTCCCCGTGCTCGTGATCGTCGTGCGGGAGCATGAGGAGGAAGTAGATGGTGCTGAGAACGGTGAACACCAGCGCCTGGAGCGTGCCCGTGAGCAACGCCAGGAACAGGAATGGAAGCTGGAGCGGAAGCCCGACCGGCGAGTTGAAGAAGGCCAGCGTGGTGATGCCCAGCGTCACGAACGCGACCAGCAGCATGTCCTCGCCGAACACGTTGCCGAAGAGTCGGCACGAGAGCGAGATCGGCTTCGCCAGCTCGCCCATGATGTGGATGGGCAGCATGAGCGGCACGAGACCCCATGAGATCGGCGTGCGCGGACTGCCGGCAAGGTGGTCCAGGTAGCCGAGGACGCCGAGCTCCCGGAGGCCGATGGACTGCGCGTAGATGAACACCACGAGCGCCAGCGCCACCGTGACGTTGAGGCTCGAGGTCGGCGAGTCCATTCCGGGAATGAGCCCGAAGAGGTTCATCACCAGGATGTAGATGAACAGCGTGCCGAGGAACGGGACGTACCTGGGTCCATGCTTGGGCCCCAGGATGCCGACGATGAAGTCGTTGAGGGTCTCGACCAGATACTCGACCACGTTCTGGAGCGGGCGCGGAATCAAGCCGGCGTTGCGGGTCGCGAGCCACGCCACGAGGATGATCAGGAGCGCCACGAACAGCGAGAAAATGACCGCTTCGAACTCGTGCAGGAAGTGCGCCCACGGAGCGTCGGGGAAGGCCCGGGAGATCACCGTGATCACATTGGCGAACTTCTGCGGCCCGGCGGACTCGCCGTGCGCACCTTGCGCCGCGCCGTGCTCGGCCTGTCCTTCGTGTGCGTCGCTCGCCGCAGCGCCATGCTCCCCGCCGGCCGAATGCTGCGCCAGGCTCTCCGGGGGTGCGGCTACGCCGTGCTCCTGGGCGCCGACCCAGAGCGGCGACGCGGCCCATGCGGCCAGCCCGATGGCGACCACGATTCCGGCGACGCGTCGCGGGTCGCCGACGAGCCGCTTCCAGCCGCGCGTGCCGAGCAGGAGGAGCGAGCCGGCCTTGAGCACGATGACGGCGAGCGGAACCAGAAATCCCCAGAGGAGGCTCTGGGGCGGGAGTTTGCCGAGCAGCAACGCGCCGACGGCGAACAGTACGGCCATACCGGCCGAAGTCATGAGCGCCTGCCTCGTCATCGCTGGCGTGCGGCGTTCCGGAGCCGTGAGGGCCACGACCATGCGCTCGATGAGGAAGAGATTCACGAGCGACCATACGAGGCCGAGGACCACGGCCAGACCGTCGATGGGGGTGACGTAGCGGGCGATCAGGAGCGCAAGGACCGCACCCGCCCACAGGCTGCTCTTGCGAACTCTCACCAGGAACTCGAGACCCATGCTTGGCCGCATCCCCTCAGGGACGCTTGGACTCCTTTTCCTCGTCCTGGACGCGCCGCATGATCCGCCAGGTCTCGCGGCCTGCGGCCACGAAGCCCAGCACCATGCCGATCACGCTGAAGATCCATTTGGTCTCGAGCCAGCGATCCACCGCCATCCCGATGAAGAAGCCGACCAGCGGAGAAACGATGAGAAGCGTCGGGATCGCGAGGAGCAACCCGGCCGACCGGAGGGCTTCGTACTTCCTCTTCTCATCCTTCGGTGGGCTCATTCAGGCCAGTGAAACTTTTCACAAAGAGTCGGCAACCCAAGTAATCCCAATAGGGTGACGACGAGCCGCAGGAAGGTATGGGAAGTGCCGAGCCGCGTCAACAGGGAATTGGAGACGGCACGAGCCAGATCTCGCGCGAAGCCACGGGCGAGGGCCTTTGTGTCAACGTTTTGGACATCGGAGGGTCGCCCACGGCGCCTCGGTCCTGGCGATCCCGGAGATCGCCGTCTATCCTGCCGCCGGCATGTCCAACCTAGTCATCGACAAGGTCGAGGTTTACGTCTTCCGCCGCAGAACGAGAGCCGTGGAGTTCCTGGCCCTGCGCCGTGGGCCCCGAAAGAAGCTCCCGGGCGTCTGGCAGCCGGTGACCGGCAAGATCGAGCTGTTCGAGACTCCCGCCGAGGCCGCGCTGCGGGAGATCCGAGAAGAGACGGGACTTCGTCCGATCCGATTCTGGCGGCTCGAGCAGACCACCATTTGCCTCGACGACCGCGGCCGGGCGCTGACGGCGCTGCCGCTCTTTGCCGCCGAGATCGGAGCGCGAGAGACCATCCGGCTCTCGAAGGAGCACGACGCGTCGACATTCCTGAGCGCGGCGCGAGCTGCTCGTCGCTTCTTGTGGGATTCGCAGCGTCTGGGCATGGACGCCGTGCTGCGACAGATCGTTCCTGGAGGGCCGCGCGCCGAGGCGCTGGAGCTTCGCCTTGGAGCCCACGCTCGTCCCGCGCGTGCCGCTTCGTCCCGGTCCTCACGGAGGTAAGCCTTGGCCAGCACCAGCTCGTTCGACGTGACCACGGGCGTCGACTTCAACGAAGTCCACAACGCCGTGACTCAGGCGACCAAGGAGATCACGCAGCGCTACGACTTCAAAGGCATCCGCGCCACCATCGAGCTCATGCAGAAGGACAAGAAGCTGGTGCTCGGCGGCCCGGACGAGTTCAAGCTCAAGGCCATGTGGGACGTGCTGCAGAGCAAGCTGGTTCGCCGTCAGGTCCCGCTCAAGAACATGAAGCCGGGGAAGGTCGAGCCGGCCGCCGGCGCCAGCGTGCGCCAGGAGATCGAGATCCAGGACGGCCTCACCGCCGACATGGCGCGAGAGATCGCGCGCACCATCAAGGACGCCAAGCTCAAGAAGGTGCAGGCCGCGATCCAGGGCGACACGGTGCGCATCAGCTCGCCGAGCAAGGACGAGCTTCAAGGCGTGATGACGATGCTCAAGCAGCAGGACTACGGCGTCGAGCTCAAGTTCGGCAATTACCGGACGAACTGACGCGGGCCGCGGCTTCACAGTTCTTTACGCGGCGGGCCTGGACCCCGGTGTACCCTCGTGCGGAACGTCATCGCGGTGCTCTCTTACTCGTTCCGATAGTTGGCGCGCTTGCCCATGAACGGCGTACGCAAGACGGACCGGCGCGGGTGGCTCATCGCGTGGGCTCTCACTCTGGCCCTGCACCTGTGCGCATTCCTGGGCCTCCGATGGCTTCCGCCACTCGAACCGAGCTCGGCTGCTTCGCGCGAGCCCGAGCCGATCCAATTGGTGTTCACCGGATCCCGCCCGGAGACCCGCGAGACCGAGAAGCCGCACTTCTTTTCCGAGCTTCCTCCCGATCGCGCGGATGCCAGCCCGAAGAGTGCGGACTTCCTGAGCAACGTCACGAGCCGCGCCCGTGACCTCGTGCCCGGCGGTGACGAAACGCTTCCGCGGATGCAGGGCGAGGGGGATGCGCCGACGGTGAACCTCGACCCAGACGGGAAGCCATCCCGACCGGTTGCTGCGCCGCCCGATCGGCAAATGACGGGGTTCGAGACGACTTCGCCGAACTCCCGAGCCCCTGACTCCCCGCAACGAGCGGGCGCCGTGACCCCTCAAAGCGCTCCGGGTGCTGCGGGGAGCTCCGACATCCATCAACCGGAGATGGAGAACCCCGGCGGCAACGCCGGGCTCACCGGCGAGGTGAGTCTCAACACGACGGCCTGGGATTACGCCCCGTGGCTCCAGCGATTCGGCCGGCAGCTCATGGGCGCGTGGACGGCCCCACCGGCGTACTCCTTGGGTCTGCTCAAGGAAGGGGGCTGGGCCGTGTTCGAGCTCGAGATCGCGCCATCGGGAAAGCTGTTGCGCCTCGACCTCCTGGAGGAGCAGGGGCACCACTCGCTGACGGTCGCCGCACGGGGCGCGCTGGGCTCCATGGGATCGATCGAGCCGCTGCCCGCCGACTTCCCAGAGCCGAGGCTGATCCTTCGCCTCCGCATGATCTACCCGAAGATTCGTCCCCGGTGAAGTCTCGCCGGGAGCCTTCGCACCCGGTCCATCGTGGCCGGGTCGGTCCTGTTCACCCGTCGATTCCAGGAGAGAACCTCGCATGATGGATTTCATCGAGAAGTCCGGACCGGTCTTTTACCCCCTCGCGCTCTGCAGCCTGATCGGCATGGCGGTCACCATCGAGCGATTGTTCGCACTCCGCCGGAGCCGCGTCCTGCCGCGGCAGATCATCGACGTCATCGAGGCGATCCAGCCCGGGAAGGACCTGAGCCTGGCGGTGGAGATCTGTCGCAGGAATCCCGGCGTCCTCTCGGACGTGATGCGGGCGGGGCTCGAAAACGCAGATCAGGAGTGGGAGGTCATGCGCGACGCGGTCATCGACGCCGGCCGCCAGGAGACGCCCGCGATCGAGCGGCACCTGTTCTGGCTCCAGACCGTGGCCCAGGCATCTCCGCTGCTGGGACTCCTCGGTACGGTCTTCGGGATGATCCAGATGTTCTCTTCGGTGGCGCTGTCCGGACTCGGCGATCCTCAGGTCCTGTCGAAGGGGATCAGCGTGGCGATGTTCACCACGGCCGAGGGGCTATGCATCGGCATCCCGGCGCTGGTCGCCTACAACTACCTCACGTCGCAATCTGAGCGCTTGATCGCCGAGATCGAAGCGTGTGCCAGCCGCATGGTGGCTCGGCTGCGTCGTCCGCAGCCGGAGGGGGCGCTGTGAGTCGCATCGTTTTCCGCGAGCGGAAAGCGCGGAAGCACGTCGACCTGAACGTCATCTCGCTGGTCGACGTGCTGTTCCTGCTGCTCATCTTCTTCACGCTCACCAGCACCTTCAAGCGCGCGGGTGAGCTGGAGCTCAACCTCCCGAAGTCGACGACCGCGGGCCAGGCCGGCAGCACGGCTGGCGCGAAGCCGATTCAGCTGGTTCTGACCGAGCACGGAACGTTGCTGGTGGACGGCGCGCCGACCACGTTCGAGCAGGTGTTGCCGCGGCTTCGCGCGCTACGCGAGCGTCAACCCGAGAGTCAGGTGACGATCGATGCCGAGCAAAAGGTGGAGCACGGTCGCATCGTTCAGCTGCTGGACGCGGTGCGAACGGCGGGATTCACCGGGGTGGGGATCGGAGTGCGCCACGCGGGATCCTCGTCCGGCCAGAGCACGCGTTAGGAAGTGCTCAGGACGCCCGCTTCCTCTCCGAGCCGGGCGTACGTGAAACCGGAGATCACGTCGAACAGGAAATGGACGAGGATCGGCAGATAGAGCGAGCCGCTCTGCAGCATCAGGAACTGGAGCAGCACGCCGTAGAGGAAAACGATCCCCATCGAGAGCTTGTCCTGGAAGGCATGGGCCAGGCCGTGGACCGCGGCCGCGATCAAGGTGGCGAAGGCCACGCTGCCGGTGGCCCAGAGCAGCAGCGAGAACATCACCCCGCGGTAGGTGGTCTCCTCGACCAGCGCGGCCATCGCCGAAAGCGCCACCCACAGTCCCTGCTCCTTACGCCCTTTGGGCATGAAGAGGGAGATCCGGCGGTCGCCTCGAGCCACCGCCGCGCGCCACCGCGGCCACACCGGCACCAGCATGGCCACCAGCGTGAAGGCGGCCTGCAGCCATCCAGCGGCCGTCGGCCAGGCGCGCGGGTAGAGCTCCATGTGGTGCATGAAGCCGACGATGAGCGCGATCGGGAACAGCACCGCCAGCGAGATGATCGCGCCGGAGTAGAAGGCCGATCGTGACGGGAGCGCCGCCAACCCATCGAGCTGGACCTTGGTCCTCCACGCCTTCCACGGGATGTAGGTGCCGTGGAAGAAGAGGAAGAGCCAACCGCTGAGGCCGATGGCTCCCGGGTCGAGCCGCATACCCTTACCTCCCGTCAGCCTTCGACGGCCGGCTGCACTCCGGGCGGCTTGGCTCCGACGAATCGAGTCCTGATGAATTCGGCGGCGCTCTCAGGCGCCAGCTTCACCGTTCCGGGCCCGCTTCTGACGAAGAAATCGCCCTCCGGGGAAGATTCGAGCTCCTTCCACTTGAGGAAGACCGGTTCCGGACTCCTCTGACAGCTCACGACGCATACCGTCTTGCCCTGCACGATCTGGGTCTTGGGATCGATGCACGTCCCCGCCCGGTCGCCGAGCGCGTTCCGCACGACCTGCGCCAGGTGGCGCATGAACTTGTCGTCGTTCTCGAGGCGATCCGGCTCGATGCCGACGACGGTGCCATCGTCTGCCACCCCGATCAGGAGGTCCCCGCCCTCGGTGTTGAGGAACGCGGCGACAGTCTTGAGGGCGGCATGAGTCACACCGACATCGTCCCGGCGGTCTTCCTTGAGACTCCAGCGCAGTGTGGCCTTGAATTCCAGAGTCTTCGACTCCCCGCGGCGGATCAGCTCTTCAGCGCTCCGGTGGGTTCGAAGGTACTGGTCGAACAGATAGTTCTTGATCGCCTCGCCGAAAGCCCGGTCGTCGGTGATGCGCTTGTAGAGCTCGAAGTTCGATTCGACGATCTCCTGAATCACGTGTTCGACCTTTTGGTCGAACGTGAGCCGAACGTTTTCCCGCGTATTGGCGCGCGCAGCGGCATCGAGGGCGACGTCGTCATCGAGCCGATCGATCATCTGGCCGAGCGTCACTCGATGCTCAGGACCAAGGTTGAGCCCAAAGCGTTCGTTCAGATCAGCAATGATGCGGGATAGCGGCTCGATCACCTCGGGAGCGGCGCCGCGGGCGCTCTTGCTCCCGATGGGATCGAGCACGCCGGGCTTACGCTCCAGGGCGATCTTTCCCGCGGCGGTTTGTTGAAGCCGATAGGACTCCATGTCGATGTTCTGCTGCACCTCGCGCGGCAGCTCCTCGCGATCTGAGGGAAGCAGCCGGCGCAGGTGGCGGGCGAAGACATGGAGTTTCTCGAGGTCGGCATCGGCGAACGTCACCACCTGCGCCAGGAAGGCGTAGAGCCTCACATAATCGCCGAGGAGACCACGGAACTCCTCTCGCTCGCGCTCGGCCAGCGATAACGCGCGCTCGACGACGGGAGCGAGAACCGCGTAGAGCCGATCCTGAGTCGCCTTCGCGTCCGAATAAACCCTGGCGAAGGCGTTCACATCGGCCTCGGTGTAGACCGGGAAACCGGCGAGGTGCGACTGGGTTTCGTAAAGCAGGTTCGGGTTCGTCGCCTCGGACAGCAGCGTCCTTTCGTAGTAGGGCTCGAAAGCTTCCTTGATCTCATCCGCCTCGTTGGCGAAATCGAGCACCATGGTTCCCTTCTTCTCGGGAGGCAGCGTTCGATTGAGGCGCGACAGCGTCTGCACCGCGTTCACTCCGGCGAGCTTCTTGTCCACGTACATGGTGTGGAGCAACGGCTGGTCGAAGCCCGTTTGGAACTTACTGGCCACGATCAGGAAGCGGTACTCAGGTCGCTCGAACGCCTTCCTTGTCTGCGCCTCGGGGTATCCATTCATGTTCGGCTCGGTGTAGGCGTGTCCACCGTCCTTCACCTGCCCCGAGAAAGCGACGAGGGCCTTGAACGGCAACCCCCGTTCGGCAAGATACCTGTCGACCGCGAGCTTGTAGCGCACCGCGTGCAGGCGTGATCGGGTGACGATCATCGCCTTCGCCCTGCCGCCGATCTCCCCCTGGGTATGGGCCGCGAAGTGCTCCACCATGATCCGGACCTTTTCGCCGATCGCGTGAGGGTGTAGCTCGACGAACGACTTGAGCAGGTACTCCGCCTTGCTCCTGTCGTAGCGAGGATCGCTTTCGACCGTCTTGAGCAGACGCCAATACGCCTTGTACGTCGTGTAGTTCTCGAGAACGTCGAGAATGAAGCCTTCTTCGATCGCCTGCCGCATCGTGTAGAGATGGAAGGGCTCGAACTTGCCATCGGGACGTTCTCGGCCGAACAACTGAAGCGTCTTGGGCTTGGGTGTTGCGGTGAACGCGAACAGGGAGAGATTTGGCATGCGACCGCGCTTGACCGCCTCGGCGAGCGCGAGATTGTCGACGTCCTCATCGGTCGGTTCCGACTCCGACTCGTCACGCTCAGCCTCCGCGAGATCGGTCGCGGCGAGCACGCCCTTCAGCGGCTTGGTGCCCTCGCCCGACTGGGAGGAATGCGCCTCGTCAACGATCACCGCGAAGCGCTTGCCGGGCAGCTCGCCGATTTCCTTCATGACCTCTGTCGAGAACTTCTGCAGCGTCGTGACGATGATCGTTTTGCCCGCCTCGAGCGCCTCTTTGAGCTTGCGGCTCGTGGTATCGATGTTCTCCACGACGCCGAGCGTCTGCTCGAACTGGCGCATCGTCGTCTGGAGCTGGCGGTCGAGAATCCGTCGGTCGGTAATGACGACGATCGAGTCGAACACCCGGCGGTCACTGAGGTCATGCAGCGTGGCGAGCTGATGGGCCAGCCAGGCGATGGTGTAGCTCTTGCCACTCCCGGCCGAGTGTTGGATGAGGTATCGGTGCCCCGCACCCATCTCACGCGCGTGGCCGACCAGTCGGCGCACGCAGTCGAGCTGCTGGTAGCGCGGGAAGACCAGATGGCGCCTGCCGGTCTTGCGCCCCTTTTCGTCTTCCTCTTCAACCTCGTGGATAAATTGGCGAATCACGTCGAGCACGCTGTCGCGCGCCCACGTCTCATCCCACAGATATCCAGTGGCATACCCCGCGCGCGTGGGCGGCACCGGCGGATTGCCGGCGCCGCCGAACTTGCCCTGGTTGAACGGTAGGAACCACGTCGTTGGGCCGGCGAGGTGCGTGGTGACGTAGACCAGGTCGGGGTCCACGGCGAAATGGGCCAGGCAGCGGCCATGGCCAAAGAGGGGCTCACGGGGGTCGCGGTCGTCTTTGTACTGGCGAATGCCGTCCTTGACGTCCTGCCCATTGAGCGGGTTCTTCAGCTCCGCGGTGAAGATCGGGATGCCGTTGAGGAACAAGACCAGGTCTAGGCTCTTGTCGTTCCTCAGGCTGAAGCAGAGCTGCCGCACGACTGCGAACAGGTTGGCCGCGTGGAGACGTTTGATCTCCTCGTTGAGTCCGCTGGCCGGACGAAAGAACGCCAGCCTGAACTTGCAGCCCGAGTCCTTGATGCCGTTGCGTAGCACGTCGAGCGCACCGCGCCGCCCGATCTCCCTAGAAAGACGCTCGAGGAACTTTTCCTTTACTGCCGTGCCATGGTGCTCCGAGAGCTTCTTCCACTCCTTGGGCTGAGTCGCGAGAACGAAATCCACCACATCGCGAGGAATTAGGCAGAGCGCGCG
>DASTBI010000167.1 GCA_035712145.1 Candidatus Eisenbacteria bacterium
CCGGGCGGCGATGGGTCGCATACTGTGCCGCCCGATGCCGAGCCATTCACTCCAGGGCTGGTTCGATCTCCTCCGGGCACGACGAGTGGCGCTATGCCTCTCGCTCACGATGCTCGGATTCTCATTCTTCGCTGCCCGTGCGCACGCCGAGTCCGAAGAGCCCGTCCACGTCGACCCTGCCGCCGCGCCGGAGCCCAGTATCGATCCCACGGAGATCGACCGCGGAGACCTGGGCCGAAAGACACACAAGTCGGTGACGCCGTTCGCCGCACCGGTTCCTTTCAAGAACTCGCAGGTTGGCTGGGGTCTCTTCCTCATGGTCGGCGCCATCCACCGGTTCGATGCCGACACGACGCTCAAGCCTTCCACGGGCGCCGGCGGGGGTTTCTACACGGAGAACGGAAGCTGGGGTCTCATGGCGCTGGAGAACGCTCGTCTGCGGGGTGACGCTCTGCGACTGCGCGGCATGCTCAGCCACATGGACGTGCGTTACGACTTCTTCGGCATCGGCGAGGACGCGGGAAGCGCCGGCATCTCGGTTCCGCTGCGTCAGAAGATGGACATCTTCTCCGGCTCGGCGTTGTTTCGAATGGCGCCCGATTTCTACGGAGGCGCCGCGGTGATGTGGATGCAGTCCACGCTCGAGCTGCGCGAGAGCCTGCCTCCGGAGCTGCCCGACGAGCCGGAGTTCGACGAAGCCCGCGGCGAGCTTTTCGCGCCGGGTCTTCAGGCGGAGTACGACACCCGGAACGACGACTACTGGCCGGCGAGCGGATCGCTGGGCTCGGTCAGGGCCTGGTTCTTCGTCGACGCGCTCGGCGCCTCACAGGTGTTCCAGCGCTACATCACGTCATGGACGTGGTACCGGCCGCTGCGCGGAGACCGTCTCCTGCTCGCCACCAACCTGAACGGCGCCTTCTCGGGCGGCGACGTCCCGTTCTTCATGCTGCCTTCGCTCGGCACCGGTCGCTACGGGCTGCGCGGATACACGCAGGGACGTTACCGGGACAACGTGATGGTCACCGCTCAGGCCGAGGCGCGCTTCCACACCGAGGGACGCCTCGGCGGCGCCGTGTTCGCGGGATTCGGCCAGGTTGCGCCCGAGGTGGGTGAGCTCGTCGACGCCGCCGTGCTGCCCGCCGGGGGGCTGGGTCTTCGCTACCAGCTCACCCGGCGGTTCCCCATGCACATGCGGCTCGACTACGCGTGGGGCAAGAACGGCAACCTGCTCTACTTCAGCGTCGCCGAAGCGTTCTGATCAGCGGCGGCCGCCACCGCCACGCCCGCCGCCGCCACGACCGCCACCGCCGCGGTAACCGCCGCCGTAGCTGCCTCCGTAGCTGCCGGAGGAGCGGCTCGCGCCACGCGACCGCGCCTGGGCATCGCGATTCATGTTGTTGCTCGACGAAGAGTTCTTCCACGAACCGCTGTTGTCGCGGGACTGCCAATTGCCGCTCGAGTTCTGCCGGTGCACGTTTCCATTGCGATCGGCATAGACGTTGTTGGGTCCCTTGGCGACCCGGTTGGCCTTCTGCTGGTTGGCGGAATGCTGCTTGTTGCTCGACGCGACGCGGTCCTTGTTGCCGGCCTGGCTGTACATGTTGTTGGACGGCAATTGCGACGGCCTTCCGGCACCGGCGCCGCCGGCCGGGAGCTGGGATGCGCCGCTCCCTCCTCCGACTCCGCCGGGTCCACCCACGCCGCCGACACCACCGACACCGCCGGCTCCGCCCACGCCGCCTGGCTTGCTCCCCGGACCTGAAGGCAGCTGCGAGGCGCCACTCCCTCCTCCGATTCCGCCCGGTCCGCCGACACCACCGGCTCCACCAACACCACCGACGCCGCCAACACCGCCAACACCGCCAACACCACCCACACCTCCGACACCGCCCACACCACCGACACCGCCCACACCGCCAACACCACCAACCCCACCCACGCCACCGATCCCACCCACGCCTCCGGGACGCCCGTAACCGGGGTAGCCGTAGTAAGGCGGTCGATAGCCATACGGTGGGTAGTAGCCGCCGTAGTAACCGCCGTACATGCCGCCGAACCCGATGCCGACCGTGAGGAATCCGTTGCTCACCGTGAAGCCAAATCCCCACCCCGTGTACGGGTTGTAGCTCACGTGCATGCCGTACGTGTACGGCCGCGGGTAGTACACGTGGGGGCTGACATAGGGCGGGTAGTACCAGCCGGTGCCGTAGATCGGAACGCCGTACCACGGATACGACCAGTAGTAGCCTGGCGTGTAGCCCACGTACACGACTTCGGGCGTGGACTCGTAGATGGTCACTTCGGTCACGTTGTAGACGGGTGCAGAGGGAGGGATCTTGTCGATCTCGTCCTTGGGAATGCTGTCGGCGACTTTCCACGGTCCTTTGGCGTTGTCCGCCGCGAACCACACGGCCTTGTCGCAGGCGTAGTACTTGTTCTTGATGCGGAGCACCTGAGACGGGGTGTTGACCGCGTATTCGACGCTCGTGCCTTCGATCTTCTTGAACTGCGGATCGCCATCGTAGGTGACCGTGAGCGTCGCCTTGTCGCGATCGATCGCCGCGGTCTGCGGCACCTGGGCATCGAGCACCGCCTCTTCCGCCTCGGGCGTTCCTGCCACCGAGACGCGCGCCTGTCCCAGCGGCGAGGCGGGTGGAATGTCCTTGAAGGCGGGCGGCAACGAATCGGGCCGCACCACGGCCCATGGACCGTCGAGCGTCTTCGTCGCCATGTACCAGCGGCCGGAGAGCAGCACGAAGATCTTGCCGGTGGCGACTTCACGCACCACGTAGTTCTCGGTGTTCGAGATGTACATCAAGGAGCCATCGCCGACCGGCTCCCATGTCGGCGGTCCCTTGGACATGATCAGCTCGGTCGGCTGCGTGGCGACCACGATCTTCGGCGTCGGGGACGGCGCGGGCGTCGACGTGGTGTCCTTGGGAACCAGCTTGGCGATCTCCGCGGGCGGTTGCGCGATCGACTGCCAGGGGCCCTTCGGATCCTTGGCGCTGTACCAGATCTTGCCGCCGCTCAGGTAGTAGGTGCCGTCCTTGTCCTTGACGACCGCCATGGCGCAGTTGGCGACGTACTTGTAAGGGCTGTCCTTGATCTCCAGCTCGCGCGGCTCGCCGTCGTACATCAGGAGCACCGAGGGCTCCTGGGTCACGGCGATCTTGGGGGGTTCGTGCTTCAGCCCGGCAGTGCTCTTCTTCTCGTTCTCGATGGTCGTGAGGCTGGCCTTGAGCCGCTCCCGTGAGATCGGGATCGGCGTCTTCGGCAGCAGGTTGGTCAGGAACGCCGCGAACTCCTTCTCCTTCTCCGGCGTGCTTTCGGGCCATTTCGTGTTGGTCACCGCGATGTCGCGCAACAGCGCGGTACCGTTGTCCTGATCCGCTTCCACGCGGCAGGTGAACCAGAACACTCCGAAGACCGGGGCGCTCTGCCCTTTAGGCGTCAACGAGACCGCGGCGCGGCCGGTCAGCACGTTGCCCTCGAGCTTCTCGGGCTGCGGCTGATAGACGGTGAGCACACCCTTCTCGGTATTGATCTCGCGGGGCCAGGTCCTGTCCGCCGCCTGCGCGAAGCCGAAGAGAAGGGGCAGCGCGATCAACGGCCACGAGAAGCGGAACATCCTTCGAAGCATGGGCCTCTCCATCATGACTTCATCAATTGGTCGTAGAGGAGCTGATAGGGCTCCGCCGTGACCCCGAGATCCCCCCGGTAAGGGCGATCGAGGGCCAGGATCAGGAAGATCACGAGCCCGATGAACACCGCGAGCAGCGCGGTCTGAGCGGCGTGGACCCGCCCGTCGACGATCGGGAAGAAGAACGCCGAAATGAGACTGATGATGGCGCCGAAGATGAGGACCGCCCAGAACACTCCCGGGAGGTGGGCATTCACCGAGTCCAGTCGCTCGCGCCGGATCTCGATCAGGTGGTTGTAGGAGCGGAAGGTCTCCGCCGCCAGGATCTTCTGGGCTTCGGTCCTGGGCTCGAAGCTGGTGAGGATCGCCTGGAACTGGGTCATTTGATCCAGTCCCCGGCTCGGGACGACTCCTTTTCGCTGCAACGGCCAGGCCTCGTGAATGACGAAGTAGGTGTATTCGCGGAGGCGCTTCTGGAGCGGGACCCGAAACTCACCGGGGTATCCGCCCACGTCTCGCCACAGAAGATTCAGAGCCGTGGTTTCCCGCGAGGCGATGCTCCCGACCTGCTTGTACTGATCCCAGACATTGACAGCGACCAGCGCCGCTGAGAGCCCGTAGAACACCATGATCGAGCTCACCATGCCCGCGCCGAACGTCGCCTCGTGCTGCTCGAATCGCAGGCGCGGCAGCAGATGCCTGCGGAACAGATAGAGACCGCCCAGCGAGAAGCCGAGGAGCAGGAACATGACGAGAGGCCCCGCGACGATGAGCGGCAGGTCGAACATCCAGGTCATAGGCAGGCAGCCTCGATTCGGGGAGAGAGGCGAGAGGCAATCGTGCGGCGGAGACCAGAAAGTGCGCGGGGATTATACCGATTCGCCTGGGTCCTGCCAGCCAGGCCGTTGCGCCATGTGGCGGTCGCCGATAAGCTGCCGGTGTGCGCTCGCTGACGGCCGGTGTGCTGCTTCTGCTCTGCGCCACGGCACCCGATGCGGCCGCGGAATCTCCTGCTCCCATCCCCAAATCCGAGCGCTGGTCTTCGTTCCTCCCGCTCCTCGGGGACGAGGCGCGCAAGCGCGGCATCGAGCTGCCCCTTCCGTTCGGAGCGGGAGTGGTCTTCTACCACCTCGCGCGCGACATCGACGTCACCGACATCCGCATTGGGCGCAATGGCGCGGCGCCTGCGTCGGTCAGCGACTTCGCCGCGCTCGGCTCGCGCGCCGACGTCGAGAACTTCAACGTCAAGCTCGACGCGTGGATTCTTCCATTCGTCAATCTCTACGCGATCGCCGGCTACGTATGGAACGAGTCCGAGACCAGCATCGACGTCACGCTCCCTCCTCTCCTCCCCGGCGGCCCCACGCGACGCCGTCACGTCGTGGTTCCCACGGAGATCGAAGGCTCCGTCGGCGGCGTCGGCATGACTCTGGCCGGGGGCTATGCGTCCTACTTCATGACGTATGACATCAACGCCGCGCAGGCCGACCTGGGATTCGATGATCGCTTCAAAGCCGTGATCACGTCGCTCCGCGCCGGATGGTTTGGAGAGGCGGGAGCGAGACCGATCCGCGCGTGGGCGAGCGTGACCGACTGGAACACCTTTGCGACGGCGAGCGGCACCGTGCCCGATCCCGACGGAGGCACGCTCTCCTTCGAGGTGGATCAAGGCCCGCGCTGGCGTTACACGTACGGTCTCGGCGGCCACTACGCGATGAAGCCGTGGCTCGAGCTCGCCGTCGATGCGGGCAGCGACTTCCACGGCGGCTGGTACCTGGCCCTGGTGCCGGTCGTCCGTTTCTAGCGCGCGCCTTCGACCCTTCCGCGAGGCGACGGACATCTTGTAGCCCACTCCGTTTCAACTCTCCCTTCTTACATGGCGCCCCGCCACTCGAGGGACAAGTCGCAGATTTTCGTGCCTGCTCCCATGGCACGACCAGTGCACCCCTGTCATGGACCGAACGCTTCACTCACCTGGCCGAGAGGACCCGGACATGGAAGATCGTGAACGGATGGCAAAGCTGAAGACCGAGGAGATGGCCCGTACGCCGGCGCGCTCCACCGAAGAGCTGCGCCAGAACGCCGAGCAAGCCGAGCGAATGCGGCGTGAAGACCAGCGCTTCATGCGCCCTGGAGTCGGGACGAATCCGAGCGACACCAAGGTGCCCCTCTTCCCCGAGGCGGAGCTGGATCAGCTGAGAGCGCGCTGGACCGACATTCAAGCCGAGTTCGTCGACGAGCCGCGGAAGTCCGTCGAAGAGGCAGACCACCTGGTGGCGCAGACCGTTCAGCGTCTGGCGGAAACATTCGCCAATGCGCGCACCAGTCTCGAAGGGCAGTGGACTCGCGGCGGCGATGTGTCGACCGAAGATCTGCGCATCGCGCTGCAGCGCTATCGCTCGTTCTTCGACCGCTTGCTGACCGTCTAGAAGAACGCAGCAGCCGGGCGGGCTCGACGCGACGGCCCGCTCGGCTTGGTCTGAAACACGGACCCGCCATCTCGCGCACCGCCTGAGACAAGTCCAACATCCCGCTACGGCCCAATGACTTGAGCGGCGGCTTGCGGCCCGCGCCGACTTAGGCCAATCTTCCCGTCTCATCTCCGTCGTTTGCTCCCCCGGCGACCGGCGGCCACTCGAGGCTCGGGGTCGCCCATGATCGGCCGCACCGTGGGTCACTACGAGATCCGGGACGAGCTCGGATCCGGAGGAATGGGCGTGGTGTATCGCGCCTGGGACCGGCATCTCCGGCGCTACGTCGCGATCAAGTCCCTCCCGCCCCAGACCATCTCGAGCCTGGCATCTCGTCAGCGATTGCGCCGTGAAGCACTGGCGCTCTCCAAGCTGAATCATCCGGCGGTCGCCACGCTTCACGACTTCATCTCCGAGCCGGACTGCGACTGCATCGTCATGGAGCTGGTTCCGGGGCAGTCGCTGCACGAGCTGCTGAAGAACGGGCCACTTCCGGAGAGCGAGGTCGTGCACCTGGCCATCCCCCTCGCCGACGGGCTGAGCGCCGCGCATCGAGCGGGAGTGATCCATCGGGACCTGAAGCCGGCGAACATCCGCGTCACCCCGGAGCGCAGGCCGAAGATCCTCGATTTCGGTCTTGCGAAGCGGGAGCAGATGACGGTCGAGAGCCTGACGACGGCGCCCACCGAGTCGGCGGGGATCGTCGTTGGGACGCTGCCCTACATCGCTCCCGAGCTGTGGAACGGCGAGCCCGCGAGCGTGTCGTCCGACCTCTACGCGCTGGGCGTGGTGCTGTACGAGATGGCGACCGGAGCCTTGCCCTTCCCCGATCTCGTCGGCGTCGCGATCGCGCATGCCGCGCGCGAGGTGGCCGTCACGCCCCCACGCAAACGAATCCCGGCGATCTCGATCGGTCTGGAGACCATCATCCTGCAGTGCCTCCAGAAATCTCCTGGGCAGCGTCCGCCTTCGGCCGAGGCGCTGCTGCACGCGCTCGAGGATCTGCGCTCCACGACGCCCTCGGGGCGCCCGCTCCTGCACTCCGGCCGAGCGAGGCGCGCCTCGCTCGCTCTGCCGTTGGGAGCCTTTGCGGTGCTGCTCACGGTGGTCGCAGGCTCCGCCTGGTGGATTCGCGCGCACCGCGAGCCCGAGGTTCGATCGCTGGGCGTGCTGCCGCTCACGAACCTCTCGGCGGACGGCAGCCAACAGTACTTCGCGGATGGCATGACCGACGAGCTCACGACCCGACTCGCGGAGTTCCCGGCGGTGCGGGTGATCTCGCGCACGTCGATGATGAGGTACAAGGACACGCACAAGCCGGTCACCGAGATCGCGCGCGAGCTGCGGGTCGACTACGTCCTGCAGGGCTCGGTGAAGGTCGAGAATCAGCGATTGCGGATCTCGGTCCAGCTGATCGACGGGCATGAGGACCGTCACCTCTGGAGCAAACGCTACGACGGACACATGGGCCAGGTGCTCGACATGCAGGACCAGCTGGCGCAATCGGTGGCCCGCGAGATCGGACTCAAGCTGCAGCCCGGCCTTGCGTCCGCGGCTTCGCGGCCGGTGGATCCGCTGGCGTACCAGAGCTATCTGCAGGGCCGATTCCACCTGGACCGCCGCAGCGAGGAAGGCATTCGCCGCGCGGTCAATTATTTCTCCGCGGCCATTCAGCGCGACTCACTCTATGCCGCCGCCCATGCCGGGCTGGCCACCGCCTGGAGCGCCGCGGCCTTTGGCGGCTTCACCCGCCCGGCCGAGGCGTATCCGCACGCCAAGCGGGCGGCGGAGCGCGCGCTGGAGCTGGATCCGCAGTCGTCCGAAGGCTACACCGCGCTCGGGAACATCCTGCAGAACGGGGAGTGGGAATGGGAAGCCGCCGCCCGCGCCTATCGAAAGGCCATCGAGCTCAATGCGAACAACGCGGTGGCCCATCATTGGTACGCGAACAACCTCGCCTTGCGTGGTGAGTTCGAAGGCGCCATGAGCGAGATCGCGCGAGCCCAGAGCCTCGATCCGTATTCCTTGCCCATCTCGGTTGGACGGGGAGCCTTCCTGTACTTCGCCCGGCGCCATGCCGAGGCGCTGACCGCGTACCGGCTGACCGCTCAGCTCGACTCGACGTCGGGCCTTCTGGGTCGCGCCATGGCGGCAAACTTCGATCGGCTCGGGAAAGAGGCGGAGGCCGTGCACTCGCTCTGCGCCTGGCTCGAGACGGCGGCGCCGCCCGGATTCTCGGCGCAGGTGGCGAACACGTTTCGACAGCATGGGCTCGCCTCGGCGCTGCAGCTCCTGATCCAGGCGCTGATCAGCAAGCGCAGCGCCGGCCAGTACGAGCCCGCGACTCACATCGCCGAGCTCTTCACCCGCATCGGGGACCGCGAAGCGGCGTTCAAGTGGTTCGCGGTGGCCGTCGAGGAGCACGACACCGAGCTCAACCGTCTCAAGGTCGATCCCATCTTCGACCCGCTGCGGGCCGATCCCCGCTTTCGCGATCTGCTGCACCAGGTCGGACTCGACCGTCCCGTCACACCTGAACCCATGGAGGGTGCTTGAGCGAGCCCGACCGACCGACCGCGGAGATCATCGAATCGCTGCGCGACGTCCTGTGCCAGGTCGCCGAGCCGATCGTGGTCCTCGGCCTCATCCTTCAGCACGCCGTCCGCCGCACCCGCGCGGACCGCGGGCTCTTCGTCGAAGTGCTCGAAGGCGGCGATCTCGAATTTCGCGTCCTCAACGGTTTCCGCGAGGATCACTTCCAGGGCGACGCCGGCGCGTTCAGCCGGAATCTGTTCGCGCGGGTCATGAAGACCGGCCGCGAGATCGTGCTCCAGAACGCTTCGCAGGATCCGGATTTCAGCCGCTTCACGTCGGTCCAGAGGCTCCGAGCCGGCGGCCTCCTGTGCATGCCGATCCGTTCGAACGGCCGGATCCTCGCGCTCGTCCACCTCGAGAACCGGAATTCGGGCCACTTCACCGCCCAGCACGTGGAGCTGCTCCGCTCCTTGCTCGCGGTGGCCGCGCCGGTGTTGATCGCGCTCCGCGCGGGAAACGAGGTGATGCAGGAGCGTGACCGCCTGCGAACCTCGGAATCTCGTTTCCGGGAAGAGGCCGTGGAAAGCCGCCAGCGTCTCGCTGCCGACTGGTCGTTCGGCCGCTTCATCGGCCGCTCGGGCGCGGTCCGGCAGCTCGAGACCGCGATCCTCAAGGCGGCGTCCACGGACTACCCCGTTCTTCTGCTCGGTGAGCCGGGCACCGGCAAGAGCATCCTGGCCCGCGTGCTTCATTACGCCAGCGCACGAGCGGAGAGTCCTCTCACGACCGTGTTCTGCCCTTCGCTCGAGCGCGGCATGGTCGAAGCCGAGCTGTTCGGGCACAAGCGCGGCGCCTTCACCGGCGCCATCTCCGATCGCATCGGCCGGGTTCAAGCCGCGGATGGTGGCACGTTGTTCCTGGACGAGATCGGAGAGCTGCCGCTCGAGATCCAGCCCAAACTCCTCCGCTTCCTTCAGGAACGCGCTTTCGAGCGCGTCGGCGATTCGGAGGAGCGCACGGCGGATGTGCGTATCGTCGCGGCCACGAACCGGGACCTGGCGTTCGAGGTCCAGCAGGGCCGCTTCCGCCGCGATCTCTTCGACCGCCTGAACTTCCTCCCGATCCGCGTGCCGCCGCTGCGCGAGCGGCCCGAGGACATTCCGTTGATGTTGCGGCACTGCCTCGATCTCACCGCCTCCGGCCGTTGGATCGATCTGGCGCCCGAGGCGTCCGAGTTCCTCCAGACCTTGGACTTCGCGTGGCCAGGGAACGTCCGCCACGTCGAGCACCTCGCGGCGCGATTGACCACGGAGGGGAAGCGCGAGCCCATCGGGCCCGCGGACATCATGCGGCTTCTGGATACGCGCGAGACCGCGGTCACGCCGGACGATGGCGCCGACTTGGAAGCCGGTCTGCCCACCCTGATCGAGGATGCGGAGCGACGCTGGCTCGAGCAGGCGGTTCAGAAGTACTCGAGACTCACTCGCGAGGAGCTCGCCACCAAGCTCCAGATCAGCGAATCCGCTCTCTACCGAAAACTTCGCCGCTACGGCATCGACGATTGAACCCCGCGACTGGCGCGAACGACAGCCTTGCTATCGCGGATGAGAGTCGCAGCGCGGGATGTTGTCGACCTTGCGATGCGCCGAGCCCACGCCGCTTCCGACGCTAACCGCTGCCGTCGTTGAGGATCGCGCACAACGGTCGCTTGAAGTTCTGCACGACAGACTGCTCGGCATGCCTCCTGCCCTCTGTTCCTCGCCGAGGTCACCCGGATGGGTGATCCGCGGGAATGGAGGGCCGTCATGAAGAAGATGGTGTCGTTGCTGCTCACCTTCACGTTGGTGCTGACGTACGCGCTTCCATGCTGGTCGCAGACTCCCGATTCGACTCAGTCCACCCCCGCCCCACCGTCTGCCGTCACGACCGCCACGCCGAGCTCCGAGGTCCCGGTCAACGGAAAGCCCGCTCACACTCCTGCGGAGTTCGCCGAGCAGGGCAAGAGCGATGCACGTGAGTTGGGCACGGGCGGCGCCTTCACGATCGGTCTCGTGAGTGGCATCGGGCTCGGCATCATCGGCACCGCGCTGGCATGGGGATTCCAGGGCGAGCCTGATCCGCCCAAGGCCAAAACGGAGCCGCTGCCGAACGTGGAATCGCGACTGGCCTATTCCGATGCGTATGGGAAGGCCGGCAAGAGCAAGAAGAGAGGCGCCGCGCTGGTGGGCGGGTTGATCGGCACGGCCGCGATCGTCGCCGTCGTCGCGGCCAGTGGAAGCGGATCGGAAGGCGAGTGATGCGCGCCGCTTCCAGGGGTGTTGTGGCCAGGGCGTGCGTATGGGCCTGGTGCCTCACGATGCTCACGTCAGTTCCGGCCGCGCGGGGCGAAGCTGCCCCCGCGGCCGATCTGAAGCGCCGGCTTTCGAAGATCCACTTCGGCGAGACGATCCAGATGGATCTCCACGGGGGTCGACGCGTCGCCGGAACCTTCGCGGGACTGGCCGGCGACTGGGACGGTCCAGGTTCGGATTCCACATCGTCTGCGTCGACGATTCCCGCCGTCGTCATCGTGGAGAAGGACAAGGCCTTCCTCGTCGCGCGAGACTCCATCGCCACCGTCGAACACCGGACCAAGGGAGGATCGAGCGCGGTGTTGATCGTGGGGCTGTTGATGGTCGTGGGCGTGGCCGTCGCGATAGGCAGCGCGGCAGCGGACGCGTTCACCTTCCCCTAGAGGAGCATTCCACCGGCGAGCAGGTAGGATTCGAAGGAGCCGACAGGCTTCGCCGACATCCATGCCCCGAAGAACTCGGTCTTGAGGCCCGCGCGGAAGAGTGTGTCGAGAGCGCCATGGTTCACGCCCGGAACCGTGAAGACGGCGGTCTCGGCGCCGATGTCCCGCGCGGCCTCGAGGATCGCCCAGGTGAGTCCCGCGCTGTAGCGCGGATCGAGAACTCCGGCAGGTCCCACACGGCCTTTCTCGTTCAGAACCGCGTAGCCCATCGTCTTCCCGGCGGCCTTCGCGAGGTAGAACCTGGCGCCTGGCAGACCCATGAGGAAGCGGATGTCGGCATCGCGGCGGGCGGCGCGGAAGGTGCGGTCGAAGCGCGCCGCGATCGCGAGCATCCTGCGTGACGTCTTGCCGATGTCGCCCAGCTGTTCCAGCTTCACCGAGCGAGCTGGACGAGGCGATGACTTCGGTGCCCCGCGCACGAGGTAGAACATGCCGCGCGGACGCATCCCGAACTTGAGGTAGAGGGCCTGAGCGCGCGGGTCGAGCGAAGCGAACACGCACCGCACCGCGGACGCCGGAGGCCTGGGTTGCTCGAAGGCCCGTGTGAGCAGCCGGCGGCCGACCCCCTTGTTCTGCAGCGAAGGCAGGGCCCAGAACATCGAGAGGAAGTGAGTGCCGCCGCGCCGGATCGTCGCGGCGAAGGCGACGACGCGGCCGTCCTGGACCGCCAC
>DASTBI010000168.1 GCA_035712145.1 Candidatus Eisenbacteria bacterium
CGCCTCCGAGGTGACGCGCGTGGCGCGCGAGGTGGGCACCGAAGGCAAGCTCGGCGGCCAGGCCGACGTGCAGGACGTCGCCGGCACGTGGAAGGACCTCACCGACTCGGTGAACTCGATGGCCGGCAATTTGACCGCGCAGGTGAGAAATATTGCCGAGGTGACCACCGCGGTCGCCAACGGCGACCTGTCGCGCAAGATCACCGTCGACGTGCGAGGGGAAATTCTCGAGCTCAAGAACACGATCAACACCATGGTCGATCAGCTCAGCTCCTTTGCTTCCGAAGTGACGCGCGTGGCGCGCGAGGTGGGCACCGAGGGCAAGCTCGGTGGCCAGGCGGACGTGAAGGACGTGGCCGGCACCTGGAAGGACCTCACCGACTCGGTGAACTTCATGGCCAGCAACCTCACCGGCCAGGTGCGGAACATCGCCGAGGTGACCAAGGCGGTCGCCAACGGCGACCTGTCACGCAAGATCACGGTCGACGTGCAAGGCGAGATCCTCGAGCTCAAGGACACCGTCAACCGCATGGTGGACCAGCTCAGCAGTTTCGCCGCGGAAGTGACGCGCGTGGCGCGCGAGGTGGGCACCGAGGGCAAGCTCGGGGGCCAGGCCGACGTGCAGGACGTGGCCGGCACCTGGAAGGACCTCACCGACTCGGTGAACTTCATGGCCAGCAACCTCACCGGCCAGGTGCGCAACATCGCCGACGTGACCAAGGCGGTGGCCGCGGGCGACCTGTCGCGCAAGATCACGGTGGACGTGCGCGGCGAGATCCTCGAGCTCAAGGACACCGTCAACCGCATGGTGGACCAGCTGAGTTCGTTCGCCGCGGAAGTGACGCGCGTGGCGCGCGAAGTGGGCACCGAAGGGAAGCTCGGCGGTCAGGCCGACGTGCCCGGCGTGGCCGGCACCTGGAAGGACCTCACCGACTCGGTGAACTCCATGGCCGGGAACCTCACCGGCCAGGTGCGCAACATCGCCGACGTGACCAAAGCGGTGGCCGCGGGCGACTTGTCGCGCAAGATCACCGTGAACGTGCGCGGCGAGATCCTGGAGCTCAAGAACACGATCAACACCATGGTCGATCAGCTCAGCAGCTTCGCCGCGGAAGTGACGCGCGTGGCGCGCGAAGTGGGCACCGAAGGCAAGCTCGGCGGCCAGGCCGACGTGCGCGGCGTGGCCGGCACCTGGAAGGACCTCACCGACTCGGTGAACTTCATGGCCAGCAATCTCACCGGCCAGGTGCGCAACATCGCAGAGGTCACCACGGCGGTCGCGAATGGCGACCTGTCGCGCAAGATCACGGTGGACGTGCGCGGCGAGATCCTCGAGCTCAAGGCCACGATCAACACCATGGTGGATCAGCTGCGCAGCTTCGCCGCGGAAGTGACGCGCGTGGCGCGCGAAGTGGGCACCGAAGGGAAGCTCGGCGGTCAGGCCGACGTGCCCGGCGTCGCCGGCACCTGGAAAGACCTCACCGACTCGGTGAACTTCATGGCCAGCAACCTCACGGCGCAGGTGCGCAACATCGCCGAGGTGACGACCGCGGTGGCGCACGGCGACCTCTCCAAGAAGATCACGGTGGACGTGCGCGGCGAGATCCTGGAGCTCAAGGACACCGTGAACCGCATGGTGGACCAGCTGCGCAGCTTCGCCGCGGAAGTGACCCGCGTGGCGCGCGAGGTGGGCACCGACGGACGTCTCGGCGGTCAGGCCGACGTGCACGGCGTGGCCGGCACCTGGCGCGACCTCACCGACTCGGTGAACTTCATGGCCGGCAACCTCACCGCGCAGGTGCGCAACATCGCCGAGGTCACCAAGGCGGTGGCCAACGGCGACCTGTCGCGCAAGATCACGGTGGACGTGAAGGGCGAGATCCTCGAGCTCAAGGACACCGTGAACCGGATGGTGGACCAGCTCAGCCGGTTCGCCGCGGAAGTCACGCGCGTCGCGCGTGAGGTGGGCACCGAAGGCAAGCTCGGGGGTCAGGCGCAGGTGCAGGGCGTGTCCGGCGTGTGGGAAGACCTCACCGACAACGTGAACTCGATGGCTTCGAACCTCACCGGCCAGGTGCGTGGCATCGCCCGGGTCGTGACGGAGGTGGCCAACGGGGAGCTGCGGCGCAAGCTGACGCTCGAGGCCAAGGGCGAGATCGCGCAGCTCGCCGAGACCATCAACTCGATGATCGACACGCTCGCCACCTTCGCCGACCAGGTGACCACGGTGGCGCGCGAGGTGGGTGTGGAAGGCAAGCTGGGCGGCCAGGCGCGCGTGCCCGGCGCCGCGGGCACGTGGAAGGACCTCACCGAGAACGTCAACCAGCTCGCCGCCAATCTGACCACGCAGGTGCGCGCGATCGCCGACGTGGCCACGGCGGTGACCAAGGGGGACCTGACTCGCGAGATCAACGTCGATGCGCGAGGCGAGGTGGCGGTGCTCAAGGACACCACCAACGAGATGATCCGCAACCTCCGCGACACCACGCTCAAGAACAGCGAGCAGGACTGGCTCAAGACCAACCTCGCCAAGTTCAGCCGCATGCTGCAGGGACAGAGGGATCTCCTGGCGGTGGGCCGGCTGATCCTGTCCGAGCTGGCGCCGGTGGTGAATGCGCAGCGCGCCGTGTTCTATCTGCTCGATGCCTCCACCACCGAGGAGCCGCGCCTCAAGCTGCTGGCCGGCTACGGCGTCGACGACGAGACCGGCGCCTCGCGCGAGTTCCGGCTCGGCGCGGGCCTGGTGGGGCAGTGCGCGTTCGAGAAGCGCAAGATCCTGCTCAACCACGTCCCACCCGACTACGTGCGCATCTCTTCCGGGCTCGGATCGGCGCCGCCGCTCAACATCATCGTGCTGCCGGTGGTGTTCGAGGGCGAGGTGCGCGGGGTCATCGAGCTCGCCTCCTTCGAGCGTTTCAGCCTCACGCACCAGGGCTTCCTCGATCAGCTCACCGAGACGGTCGGCATCGTGATCAACACCATCGAGGCCAACTCCCGCACCGAGGACCTGCTCACCCAGTCGCAGTCGTTGGCGGCCGAGCTGCAGCAGACGAACCTCGAGCTGCAGGAGCGGTCGCGGCTGCTGGCGCACCAGAACGAAGAGGTGGAGCGCAAGAACCAGGAGGTCGAGCAGGCGCGGCAGGCGCTGGAAGAGAAGGCCGCGCAGCTGGCCCTGACCTCGAAGTACAAGTCGGAGTTCCTCGCCAACATGTCGCACGAGCTGCGCACGCCGCTCAACAGCCTTCTGATCCTCTCGGATCAGCTCTCGAAGAACCCCGAGGGGAATCTGAGCGGGCGGCAGACCGAGTACGCCAGGACCATCCACTCGTCGGGCAACGACCTGCTCAACCTGATCAACGACATCCTCGACCTGTCGAAGATCGAATCGGGGACCGTGGTGGTCGACGTCAGCGAAGTGCGCTTCCCCGAGCTGCGCAACGTGGTCGAGCGCACCTTCGGTCACGTGGCCGAGCAGAAGGGACTCGGGTTCACGGTGCATCTGTCCCCGAGTCTGCCTCAGTCGATCCAGACCGACTCCAAGCGTCTCCAGCAGGTGCTCAAGAACCTGCTGTCGAACGCGTTCAAGTTCACGCGCCAGGGCGCGGTGGCGCTCGAGATGGGCCCCGCGCCGCCGGACACGCGTTACGAGAGCGAGGCGCTGCGGAAGGCCGAGTCGGTGATCGCTTTCACCGTGTCGGACACCGGCATCGGGATTCCGCACGAGAAGCAGCAGATCATCTTCGAGGCCTTCCAGCAGGCAGAGTCCGGAATCAATCGAAAGTACGGCGGCACCGGGCTCGGGCTCGCCATCAGCCGTGAGCTGTCCTGGCTCCTGGGGGGTGAGATCCACCTGCACTCCGCGCCGGGCGAGGGCAGCCGGTTCACGCTCTTCCTGCCGGTGGGCTTCGTGCCCGCCGGCCAGGTCAAGCGGCCGACGACCTCGGTGGTCTCGCTGGCCGTGGCCGCGGCCGCGCAGCAGGATGCCGTCGCGGTGCTGGAGGCCGAGCCGGAGACGCTGATCGACGAGGCCGGCGACGACCGCCATGAGATCGGCCCCGGCGACCGGGTGCTCATGATCATCGAGAACGATCTCTCGTTCGCGCGCATGATCGCCGACGCCTCGCACGATCACGGCTTCAAGGCGATCATCTCCAGCTTCGGCGCCGCGGCGCTGACATTGATGGAGCAGTACCAGCCGAGCGCCATCACCCTCGACATCTCGCTGCCGGACATGAGCGGATGGCGGGTGCTGGACCGACTCAAGCACGATGCGCGGACGCGGCATCTGCCGGTCTACGTCATCACCACCGACGAGGACCGCGAGCGCGGCCTGCGCTGCGGCGCGGCGGGGGTCGCGACCAAGCCCCTGCAGTCGCGAGAGAGCCTGGACGACGTGCTGCGGACCTTGCTCAAGGTGCACGAGAGCAGGGATCGCGATGTGCTGGTGATCCAGAGCGACGAGGAAATGCGCGAGCAGCTCGGCCACCTGCTGAGCTCGCCCCGGGTGCAGGTGCGCGAGGCCGCCAGCGGCGCGGAGGCGCTGCGGCAGATCACGGAAACCTTGCCGGACTGCATCGTGCTCGATCCGGCCGAGGCCTCACTCGGGACCCTGGCCGAGCAGCTCGAAGCCATCCCCGGATTCTCCGAGGTCCCGATCCTGATCCATCCGGTGCAGGTGCTCTCGCCGCCGAATAGCGCCGCGCTCAAGCGGCTCGCGCACCGCGGACGGGTGCGCGAGGTGCAGAGCTTCGACCGGCTGGTCGACGTCGCGGCGCTGTATCTGCACCTGAAGCTGGAGGACCTGACCGAGTCGCAGCGCCAGCGGATCGGCGAGCTGCACGACGGCGACACCAAGCTGGCCGGGCGCAAGGTGCTGATCGTCGATGACGACGTTCGCAACATCTTCGCGCTGATGAGCGTGCTGGAGCAGCACGCGATGGTGGCGGTGTCGGCGGAGAACGGCAGCGAGGCCATCGCCAAGCTCGAGGCGTCGACCGACATCGACATCGTGCTGATGGACGTCATGATGCCGGAGATGGATGGCCTCGACACCACGCGTGCCATCCGGCGGATCTCCCGCTACCGCGACCTGCCGATCATCGCCGTGACCGCCAAGGCGATGAAGGGGGATCGGGAGCGGTGCATCGAGGCCGGAGCCTGGGACTATCTGTCGAAGCCGGTCGATCCGGACGAGCTGTTGAACATGATGCGCGGATGGCTGGTGCGCTGATGAGCCGCCCCGTCAACATCCTCGTGGTCGACGACCTGACCGCGCAGCGCCTCACCATCGAGGCGGCGCTGGCCGAGCTGGGCGAGAACATCGTCCCGGTGAAGTCCGGGCGCGGCGCCCTCAAGTTCCTGATGAACAACGAGGCCGCCGTGGTCCTGCTCGACGTCAACATGCCGGAGATGGACGGCTTCGAGACCGCGGCGCTGATCCGCCAGCGCCCGCGGAACGCCAACACTCCGATCATCTTCCTCACCGCCGACCACGACGAGATGCAGATCGCGCGCGGCTACGCGCTCGGCGCGGTCGATTACCTGACCTGCCCCTTCCTGCCCGACGTGCTGCGCACCAAGGTCAAGGTGTTCGTCCAGCTCTCGCGCGCGCAGGAGAGGATCCGGCAGGAAGCCGAGCAACGGGTCGCCTTCCTGCGCGAGCAGGCGGCGCGCGCCGCGGCCGAGCAGCAGAGCCGGCGCCTGCGTCTGCTGAGCGAGGTTGGAGGCACCCTGATGCGCTCGCTCGACGGCACGCCGTTCGAGGACGAGATGCTGCGCATCCTCGTGCCCGCGCTCGCCGACGAGGCCGGCCTGCAGTTCGCCGACGGCTGGGAGCGTCCCCAGGCGATCGTGTGGCGGCGCATCGCCGAAGGCGGCGGCGTCGACGAGGTCGCCGCGCCGACCGGGAAGCTGGCGGTGGCCGCCGCCCAGGCGATCAATCATGGCGGCCTGGTGGCGACCGATCGCGATCCTCAGGGGCGGCCCCGCTGCGTCGCGCTGCCGATCGCCGTGCCGGGCAGGATCTACGCCGTGCTCGGCGTGGCGCGCCACGGGGATTCGCCCGGCTACTCGACCGAGGAGCGCGACCTGCTGAACCTGATCGCCGGCCGCGCCGCGGTGGCGCTCGACAACCGCCGGCTGTTCCGCGAGGTGCAGGAGCGCGATCGGCGCAAGGACGAGTTCCTGGCGATGCTGTCGCACGAGCTGCGGAATCCTCTGGGAGCCATCACCTCCGCGTCGCGGCTGCTGGAGCTGATCGGCGCGGTGGACGAGCGCGCCATGCGCGCCACGCAGGTGGTGGCGCGGCAGACCGCCCATCTCGCCAAGATCGTGGACGACCTGCTGGACGTGTCACGCGTGACCGTCGGGCACATCACGCTGAACAAGGCTGCCATCGATCTGCGCCAGCTCGCCGATCAGACCGTGGAGTCGCTGCGCGCCTCGGGCCAGCTGGATCACCACCAGGTCAGCGTGAGCGGCGAATCGGCGATCGTCGAGGCCGATCCTGCCCGGATGCAGCAGGTGCTGACCAACCTCATCATCAACTCGGTCAAGTACACCGATCACGGGGGATCGATCGCGATCCAGATCGACCGCGAGGAATCGCTCGCGCGCCTCAAGGTGCAGGATGACGGGATCGGCATGGCGCCCGATCTGCTGAACAACGTGTTCGAGGTCTTCGTGCAGGGCGAGCAATCGCTCGACCGCGCCAAGGGCGGCCTGGGGATCGGCCTGACGCTGGTGAAGCGGCTGATCGAGCTGCAGGACGGCACCGTGCGCGCCTTCAGCGAAGGCGTGGGGAAGGGCAGCACGTTCCTCATCGAGCTGCCGCGGCTCACGGCCGATTCCCGCCCGCGACGTACCGAGAAGAACCCGCGCCGCCGCGCCGGCCCGTTGAGCGTGCTGGTGATCGACGACAACGAAGACGCCCGCGTCATGATGCGGACATTGCTCCAGCTCAGCGGCCACCGCGTGGTCGAGGCCTCGAACGGCCCCAAGGCCGTGGAGGTGGCGCAGCGCACCCAGCCGGACGTGGCGCTGGTCGACCTGGGCCTTCCCGGCTTCGACGGCTACGAAGTCTCACGCCGCCTGCGCACCGACATGCGCACCCGCAACATCGTGCTGGTCGCCCTGACCGGCTACGGCCAGGCAGAGGACCGGGAGAAGACCGCCGCCTATGGCTTCCTGACCCACCTGGTGAAGCCCGTGAGCACCGAGAGGCTGGACGAGGTGTTCGCCATGGCCGCCCAGGAGCGGGGCAGGGAGCGACTGGCGGCGGGGTGAAGCACGCGGTTTCCTAAACCGTCCGGTCCACCGTCGCAACGTCATGCAAAGCAATACCAGCCAAGGCATTTGAGCGATCGCTTCGTGGTCAGCAGTAGCCCCAAAGAGACACGTGGGGAAGCTGAGGGGCCACCAAAGGGCGACCACCCTGCTGACGGCGAAAACGTCGAATGGCC
>DASTBI010000169.1 GCA_035712145.1 Candidatus Eisenbacteria bacterium
CCTCCATGCGATCCGTCCCAATCCCACGCGCGCCGGAGCCACGATTCGCTACGACGTGCCCCGCGGCGGAAACGTCGCGCTTCGCGTGTACGACGCGCAGGGACGCTGCGTGCGCGTGCTCACGGAGGGATGGACGGCCCCGGGACGGCGGTCGCTGTCATGGGATGCGCGTGACGCGCGGGGCGCGCCGGTCTCTGCAGGACTCTACTTCGTACGACTGTCGATCGCGGAGTTGAGCGCGACGCAGAAGCTGCTCATTCTTCGCCAGTAGACGGGTCGTCGGTCCAGATGCTCCTGGATCGCGT
Organism: Candidatus Eisenbacteria bacterium; assembly: GCA_035712145.1. Taxonomy (NCBI): domain Bacteria; phylum Candidatus Eiseniibacteriota; species Candidatus Eiseniibacteriota bacterium. Next base: position 306 of record DASTBI010000169.1, read on the forward strand.
CTCGGGCATCAGGAACAAGCCGAGAAGAAACGTCACCGCCGGCACGATGATCGGATAGGCCAGCGCCGACAGCAGACTTCCGCTCGACAAGTACGCCGAGGTGGTGATGAACGGTACCAGCCCACCGCCCCAGCCATTGCCGATGTGGTACGGCACCGAGACCGAGGTGTAGCGGATGCGCGCGGGGAAGTACTCGGCGAGGAACGCTCCGATCGGTCCGTACACCATGCCCACGTAGGCGACGAGTGTCGCGACGATGAGGATCGACATCGGGTAATCGATCGCGCCCGGGTTCGCATGGCGGCCAAGTGCCAGGTAGAGGGGGTAGTAGGTGACGGCGGCGAGCAAGAGCCCCGCCAGGATGATCGGCTTGCGCCCGATCTTGTCGGAGAGCCAGCCGAAGAGGACCAGCGTCGGTGTGGCGATCAGCAGTGCGCCGCCGACGATGAGGCTCGAGGCGAGCACGTCGACCTTCTTCACCGTCTGCAGGAAGTAGAGCGCCCAGAACTGGCTCGAGTACCACACGCATCCTTCGCCGATCACCACCACGCTCGCGATCAGCACGTAGCGCAGATTGCGCGTCATGAACGCCTCGCGCCACGGATTGACGGCCGTGCTGCCCTTGGCCTTGAGCGCCTGGAACACCGGCGTCTCCTGGAGCCGCAGCCGGATGTAGATGGCGATCGCCACCATGACCAGCGAGAGCAGGAATGGAATGCGCCAGCCCCATGCGTTGAAGGCCTCGGTGCCGAGCGCCTGGCGGGTGCCGACGATCACCGCCAGCGAAACGACGATGCCGAGTGTCGGCGAGGTCTGGAGCCAGCCTGTGTAGTAGCCGCGCTTCCCGTCGGGCACGTGCTCGGCGACGTAAGTGATCGCGCCTCCGTATTCGCCGCCCAGGCACAGTCCCTGGATGACGCGCAGCAGGAACAGGATGATCGCCGCGGCGATGCCGATCGTGGCGTAGTTCGGCACCACGCCGATCAGTGCGGTGGAGAGGCCCATGCCGCCGAGCGTGAGGAGGAACGTGTACTTGCGCCCTACGAGATCGCCCACGCGCCCGAACAGCAGCGCGCCGAGCGGGCGGATGAGGAAACCGACCGAGAAGAGCGCGACCGTGCTGAGGAGCGCGGCGACGGGATGGCTCTTCTCGAAGAATTGAACGGAGAGGATCGTGGCGAGACTTCCGAAGATATAGAAGTCATACCACTCGATGATGTTGCCGACGGCCGCGGCGAGGACGACTCGGCGCAGTTCCTTGCCTTCCAGCGCGGATCCGTTCATGGCGGCTCGGGCTCCCCTCCCTGGGGCCATGGCGGAGAGGGAGGGATTCGAACCCTCGGACCCCCGAAGGGGTCAACGGTTTTCGAGACCGCCCGATTCAGCCACTCTCGCACCTCTCCGGGGCCGTGTTTACAGGAACTTAGGAGGTTTCCGCAAGTCCGCCGGCCCCGAACTGGCTACAGAATGGCTACAGATTGGCTCGCTAATTCATGGGTCGCCGGGAATGGAGAACAGCCAGAGGGGCCACAGCAACATGTTCTGCAGGAACACGAGTACAAGAGGTCCAGAGGGGCCGCCTGTTCTTGACCACATTGACGCGGCCCAGATGGCCAGAACGAGACCGATCCCCAAGTACGTGGCCACCAACGCCAAGAGCACCTTTCCCAGCACCCTTGTCGCGCTCATTGCCCGATGACCATCTCGAGCCTTTCAACCTCTCGACGCACCATGTCGTCCGAGATGGGCGCGTACCGCTGCGTGGTCACGATCGACGAATGCCCGAGCATCTGCTGTAAGGCCGCCAGGCTTCCGCCCCGCTCCAGCCATCGGCACGCGAAGGTGTGCCGCATCTGGTGTGGGTGGAACTTGAGCAGCCCCGAGAACCGCCTGACCATGCGGGTAAAGCCCCATGAGTCCTCGATCGGCAGAAACTTGCCGATCCGAAGCCTCAGCTCACTCCACAGCGCACGGGCCAACGGCACCCTGCGAACCTTCCACGACTTGGTGTCGTGAACGAGAAGCACACCTTGCGGCTCGCCGCTCGAACCACGAACCGTCTCCAAATCGCCGCTGCTGGCCCTGATGAGCTCGCCCCAGCGAAGTCCGGTGCCCAACCCAAGCCGAGCGATGAACGCGTACGGCTCGGGCACAGACAGCACGGCTTCCACTTCGGCATCGCTCAGTCGATCCGGCGGACGTTCCTGGACTCGCGGCAGTAGCCTTTGAGGAACCGGGCATCGGTCGATCCAGCCCGAGTCCTCGCACCAGCGAAGGAAGCACCGCGCATCGCCCAGGATGTGTCGGACGGTGAGGAGTGACTTCCCTTGCTTCTCCAGCCACAGCCGATAACTCCGCAGATCATCTTTGGTGACCCTGGACAGCAGCTTGTAGCCCATGAAGGGCTCGAGGTA
>DASTBI010000170.1 GCA_035712145.1 Candidatus Eisenbacteria bacterium
TCCTTCGGCGTCTTGTTGGTCTTCTTCGCGAACACATCCAGTACGACAATGGCGTCGGCTTCGACCGCACACACGATTCGCCAGGTCACGCTCTCATCGATGATCCGGAGCTCATGACAGCCAGAACCGATCGTGGACATGCTCGCCCTTGAGCCAAACCAGCGGCCTGTCGCGTGCATCCATGCGCGATGGATTCTATGTCCGATCCGACATTCCGTCAATGGCGTGGGCGACACACCCAACGGCCACCTGCGGAATCGGAGAAACCGCATAGCCGGGGGGAACCGACCCGACCACCGACCTGCGAAGCGTGACACCACCCCGTTCTCGCGCACGGTGCGGTACTGTCGGAGTGTGCAAGACGTCACCCGCATCGTCGCCGAAATTCTCCGAGGCTATTCGCTGCCCGTGTATGGCTGCCACGGCGCAGTCCACTGGGCGCGCGTGCTCGAAAACGGCCTGAAGATCGCGGAATCTACCGGAGCCGACGCTGAGATCGTCACGTTGTTCGCGTTGTTCCACGATTCTCGCCGGATCAACGAGGGTCGTGACGACCTGCACGGACTTCGCGGGGCTGAGTTGGCCCGTTCACTCCGCGGATCGCTCGTTCACCTCGACGACCGCCGCTTTGAGCTTCTGTTCGAGGCGTGCCGACTACACACCGATGGGATCACGACTGGTGACGAGACCCTTCTCGCATGCTGGGACGCCGACCGGCTCGACCTCGGTCGCGTGGGAATCGCGCCGCGACCGGAACGGCTGTGCACAGATGCCGCACGGGAGCTGATGGCCTGGGCGGACGAGCGGGCGGTTCGCGGTCATGTGGCGGGGGCGGTCCTGGCTCGATGGGGAATTGGTCAGGAACGTCAGCGCTAGTGCGGATTCCAGCTCCGCGGAGGACGCGGGCCTGTGCAATTAGGTCACTTGGAGATGGGAAATGGTGGAGCTGAACGGGATCGAACCGTCGACCTCTTGACTGCCAGTCAAGCGCTCTCCCAACTGAGCTACAGCCCCACCTTGCGGGAGGCGAAAGTGTTTACCGTAGGCGTGGGACCACGTCAACCCGGCCCTAGCGCGTGACGACGATCCTGCGAGTCGACCGAGCTCCCTCGACCTCGACGTTCGCGAAGTACAAACCCCCTGGAACCGCCAGTCCATTCTCGTCTCGCAGGTCCCAGGAGACGTCGCGCCTTCCCGCGGACGTGACTCCATCGACGAGACTGCGAACGCGGCGGCCCTGGAGATCGAGGATCTCGATGCGACAGGCCCCCTCGCGAACCGTATCGATGCGGAAGGAAACCTCCCGCGACGATGGGTTCGGCATCGGCTGCCCCACGAAGGCTCGCAAGCCCTTGGTCTCGACCGACACCGTTGCTTCTTCGGGGCCCACCGTCACGCTCACCCAGGGGTTGGTCAGACCTACCGCGGAATAATTGCCGATGAAATACGCACCCGGAGATCCGGGCTGTGGCGGATTGATGGTCACTGGAAATCCCGATTCGCCGCCGGCAACCGTCAACGACGGCGGATTGAATTCGTCGTACCAGAACCAGTCCGCGACGTGCATCTTGACGCGGCCACCGCCTCCACCACCGCCGACGAGCTCACCGCCCCTTCCTCCATCGGCGCGAAGGCTGGCCGGACCCAGGAAGACTCGGCTGGCGCTCAGCAGGATGCTGCCCCCTGAGCCTCCTCCTCCACCGAACCCTTGAGGAAACGAACCGGACACGCCGCCGTCGCCACCCCGCACGTCGATCGTTCCGCTCACGTCCACGCGGCGAGCCATGATCTGCACCGCGCCACCACCCGCGCCGCCGAATACGTCCGCGCTTCCTCCCGAAGAACCGAGGTCGAAATCGCCGCCGTTCTCGGTTCCATACGCCAAACCGCCGGCGGAGATGGTCATGTCCTGCGATCCACCCGATCCTCCCGCTCCGCCATATCCACCGCCGCCTGAGCCACGAAACGGGGACGCGGCTCCCCCTCCGGGGCCGGCGCCACTCATGTAGAAGCCTCCCGGACCGGGATGACCTTGCCCGAGGCCGTTGATCGTCCCGCCGATGCGTGCGCGTGCCGCGCGGATCATCACCGGAGATCCAGCCTGAACGATCACCGTCGCGCCAGGCTTGACCTCGAACCAGTCGTAGTACTGCTGGACGCCGCCGAGCGTGACCATTCCCGATTCCAGGATGTAACGAGTCGGGAAGGTTGCCTCGAAGTTCGAGCTACCCATCGATGGGCTGCCGTACATGAGGTAGCAGGTCATTGACGAGTTCGCTGGAAGCGGTGGGATGCGAACCCACACGATGGACTTGAAGCCACCTCCGATCCCTTCGTCCCATCGCTCCACGAAGTGAGGCAGGAGTGTCTGCATATCGCTCGCCAGGAACCACATGTTGGCGCCATTCGGATCCACGCCCGTCAACATGCCGGGGTAGATCGGGGCGTCGATCGGCATGGCGCCGAAGAAATTGCTCGTGGGGTTCGTGACCACGATCGTCCGGCGATAGATCTGTGCTTGCGCCACCGAAGCGAGGAGAAGGAAGAGCAAACCGAGCAGAAGCAGGCAACGCCGGCGAGCTGCGGCCATGGGGCCTCCGAGGAGAGCGGAGTCTGGTTTCTCGAGAAGTGATTCCGGCCGCAGCGTGCGGGGGGTGGCTGGCAACGCGGCAGTCGAAGGCTACCAGCCCGGCTGATCCGCGGTCCAGCTTTCAAGCGGGCCGCAGAA
>DASTBI010000171.1 GCA_035712145.1 Candidatus Eisenbacteria bacterium
GCGTCGGCGTGCCCGGTGGAGAGGTCGTCGATCACGCAGACCTCGGCGCCGCTCTCGACGAGCAGCCTGACCATGTGCGAGCCGATGTAGCCGGCCCCGCCCGTCACCAGGATCTTCACTCGAAGCGCAGCGCTTCGACCGGGTTGAGGCGCGCCGCCTTGCGCGCCGGATAGAAGCCGAAGAACACGCCGATCACGAAGGCAAACGCCACGGCAAGCCCGATGGCCTCGGGCGAGATCACGATGCGCCAGCCGGCGAGCTCGGCGATGGCGAATGACGTACCCATGCCGAGCGCCACGCCGGCCAGGCCGCCGATCAGCGACAGCGTCACCGCTTCGACCAGGAACTGGCCGAGGATGTCGCGCGTGCGGGCGCCGACCGCCATGCGCAGCCCGATCTCCCGGGTGCGCTCGGTGACCGAGACCAGCATGATGTTCATGATGCCGATGCCGCCCACGAGCAAGCTCACCGTGGCGATGCCGGCCAGCAGAAGCGTGAACACCTGCGTGGTCTCGCCGAGCGTGGCGAGGAAGTCGGACTGGTTGCGGATGCTGAAGTCATCGTCCGCGCCCACCCGCAACCGGTGCGACCGGCGCAGGATCTTTCGCACTTCCGCCATCGTGACCGGGATGTCGGCCTCGGAAGGCGCCAGCATGCTGATGCTGCGCAGACGGTCCGTGCCCATCAGCCGGTAGCGCGCGGTCTCGATCGGCACCAGGACCTGATCATCGGGATTCCCGAAGCCGCCCGCCTGCGCCTTGGACTGAAGGATGCCGACCACCTCGAACTGCAGGCTGCCGATCCGCACCGTCTCACCGATCAGAGCTTCGGGAAGCGAGACGCCGAGGTCCGCCAGCACCTGGGAGCCGAGCACCGCGACGCGGCGCCGGCCCGCGTCCTCGGCGGGGCTGAACATCCGGCCGGCGTCGAGCGTGAATCGCCGCACCTCGAGGTAGTTGGAGCTGGTGCCGGTGATGTTGGTGTTGGTGTTGCGATTCCCGTACTGGACGTTGAATGAGCGCGAGACTTCGGGCTGGACCGCCACCACATAGGTGGCCCGCTGCTCGATGTCGCGCGCGTCGTCGATGGTGAGCACCGCGCGGTTGGTCGCCGACGCGACGCCTCCCGGGCCACGGAACTGACCGGGGACCACCGTGATCAGCGTGGTGCCGAGCGCCGAGATGCGGTCCTTCACCGACTGCTGGGCGCCGCGGCCGAGAGCGACCATGGCGATCACGGCCGACACGCCGATCACGATGCCGAGCATGGTGAGGAACGAGCGCAGCTTGTTGGCCCTCAGCGCTTCGAGAGCCACTCTCATGGTTTCGCCGACCAGCACGACCTAGCTCCCTCCTCGACGCCCTCCCGAACCGCCGCCACTTCCGCCGCTCCCACCGGTCCGGCCCGCGCCACCACCGCCGGCGCCACCCCCCACGCCGGGCACGCCGCTTCCCATGCGCTGCCGAATCCGCTGCATGCTCTCGCTGCGCTGCGCCTGGATCTCGGCCACACCGACCAGAGCGACCTGCTCGCCTTCGGTGATGCCGTCGACGACCTGCGCGTAATCGAAATTGCTGACCCCGATGCGAATCGGACGCGGCTCGAATCCCTTGGAGGTCTTGACGAACACCATCTGACCACCGCCGCGGCCAGCGCCGCCACCGGAAAAGCCCCCGCCCGAGGTCTGCCCCGCTCCGCCGCCGAATCCTCCGCCGCCGAACCCGCCCCCGCCGAATCCGCCGCCGCCGAATCCGCCACCTCCGGAGCCGCCGCGAGAGCCTTGACCGGAACGTCTGCGGCTCGAATCTCCACCCGCGCCACGCCAGCCTCCGGCACGCGTCGAGTCGCGGCCCGAGCGCCGGGCCATGCCGTCGCCTCCGCCGGAGCCGGCGCCCATGCGCCAGCTCGCGCCGGCGGAATCACCGGTAGCCGCCGCCATCGCCATGCGCGAGCGCCGCATGCGTGAGAGCTGCGCGCGCACCGAATCGGGATCGAGCCCGAGCGCGGTCGCGATCGCCGGCACTTCACGCATGCTGCGCACCGCGTCCATCGGAACCGCGAGCACGTCGTTTCGCTGCGCCACCAGGATCGTCACCTCGCCGTTCATGCCCGGCAGCAGCTGTCCGCCAGGATTCTGAAGCGAGACCAGCACCGGGAACGACGTGACCGATTGATCCACGACCGCCTGCGGCTCGATCTTCTCGACCATGCCCTGGAACTGACGATTGGGAAACGCGTCGACCATGACGTTCGCCGGCTGGCCGGGCTGCACGTTGCCGACGTCGGTCTCGCTCACCATCACCCGCACGCGGATGCGGCTGAGGTCGGCCATGGTGAGCAGCGTGGTGCCTCCGCTGACCGACGAGGTCGCCGAGGCGATCACCTGCCCGACCGCCACCGCCTGCGACAGCACGGTGCCGGCGATCGGCGCGCGCACCGTGGCGTCTTCCAGCCGCTGCCGCGCCAGATCCAGATTGGTGCGGGCCGCCACCAGCGACGATTGCGCGTTGGCGTAATCGATGACCGCGCTCTCGTGTTCCGGCGCGGTGATCACCCCGCTGCCGAACAGCTCCTCGGCACGCTTCTTCTGCGCGCTCGATACCGTGACCTTGGCTTGCGCCGCCGTGAGCGCCGCGCGCGCCTGGTTGTACTGGTTGCGCACGTCCACCGGATCCACCTGGGCCAGCAGATCGCCCGTCTTGACCTGCGTTCCGACTTCGACCGGCATCTTCACGATCTGGCCCGAGGCCTTGGACTTCACCTCCACCAGGTCGATCGGCTCGACGGTTCCGGTGGCGTCCACCGTGACTTGAATGTCGCGCTTCTCCACGGCCTCGACCGGCACCGCCGCCACGGCATTGTCCTTACGCCGGACCGCGCCCACCACCAGGACGATCACGACGAGCACCACGGCCACCAGCAGCAACGCCACCGGACGCGGCGCCCACTTCGGCAGAGTCAGCTTCACGTGATCCTCCTTTCTGGCGGGAGCTCCGCCCGGCTTGGGTTCGAGTCTTTCACAGGTCGCGGCCCACGAGCGCTTCGAGCTGAGCCTTGGCGACACGCTGATCGTAACGGGCGCGGATCAAAGCCTGCCGGGCCTGAGTCAGCTGAGATTGTGATGCCAGCACATCCAAGATGGTGGAGCCGCCGACCGCGTAACGCTGCTCCTGCACTCGAAGATCTTCCTCGGAAGCGGCGACCGTGGCGATCTGGGCCTCCACCTGCTGCTCGGCGACGTGGAACGCACCGAGCGCCTGCGCCAGTGTCTGATGGACCGCGAGCTGCGCGTCGCGCACGTTGGCGCGCGCATTCTCCTCGGCCACCTGGGAGCGGGCAATCTGAGCCTGGCGCTGGAAGCCGTCGAAGACCGGAATCGAGGCCGACAGACGGAACGAGCCCGAGTAGCCGTAATCAGGTCCCATCCAGCCAAAGTCTTCGTTGGTGCCATTCGCGGACCTCGAGTAGGAAGCCCCGAGCGTCGGGAGATAGGTGGCCCACGAGCCGCGGCGCGAAGCGCTCGCCGCCGAAAGGTTGGCTCGCGCCTCCTGCACCTCCGGACTATTGGCGGCCAGGGCGCGCAGCTCGCTCTCGGGGACCCGCAAGCCGGGCGGCGGAAGCTCCTCGGTGGCCGCGGTGACGGGGGCCTCGGAGCCGACGGCCCGGGTCAGGCCCGCATTGGCCACCGTGAGGTCGCGCCGCGCGCTGAGCACCGCGAGATGGGCGGTGCGCACCTGAATGTCCGAGCGCAGCGAGTCCGAGCGCGTCGCCGTCTTGGCGCGCACGCGCAGCACGGCGGCTCGATGCTGCTGCTCCGCCTGCTGGAGCTGAGCGCGGGCCGCCTCTTCGGACTCGCGCGCCGCGAGCACGTTGAAGAACTGCTGCTTCACGGCCAGCGTGACGGAGAAGCGCTGCGTCACCTGGTTGGCCCGCGCCGCGACCACCTCCTGCCGGGCTTGCTGGACGTCGAACCATCGCTGACCGCCGGAAAAGATCTGGAGGTTGGTGCCGAATCCTCCGGAGAACGACCACGGCTCGGCCGGCAGGATGACCACCTGACCGTTCTCGACCCGCGTCCGGCCCGCGCCGCTCGGGACCTGCCGTGTCGCCCCGGCGGAGAGCGAGAACGACGGCAGAAATGCCCCGTACGTGGACAGCGCCGTGGCGTTCGCGCTGCGCACGGCGCCCTGAGCCTGGATGGCCTGTGGAGCGAGACGCTGAGCCATGGACACGGCCTGGCTCAGCGTCACTGGACGGCTTCCGCTATCGGCGGCCGCAACCGTCGCCGCCAGCATCACTGCGGGCAACATGCCTACACTCCCTCCCTCCGATACACCCTCACGAACTCACGCGCCGGCATGTCGCCGCGCTCCATGCGCATCCGGACTTCGTTGGTGCGCCCGTCGTCCGCCAGGTGATAGGCACCCAGCGAGTCCAGGAGCTCCACGCGGTCCGCGTTCTGCTCGATGCGCACCACGTCCGGGAGCCTCGACCGCGAGCCGCCACGCATCCGCTCCACCCTACGCCCGGAAGCCGCGGGATTTCGATCGGCTCCTTCCCAACGCCGTCTTTCGCCATCGCCTTCGCGGCCGGCCGATAGCCAGAATCGCGCCCGTCCATTGATTTCTCATGATCTCGAACTCCATCGATCCCTCCAACGGCCATCGCCGGAGGGCCATGCGCTTGCTCAACCTACCCTGCCGGATGTGGCAGGAGTTTGGCGACCGGATGGTATTTTCGGAGCCTGGTTGAACGACGAAAGCGACAGTCCTGCCAATGTTCTGCAACAAGTTCCGGGTATGTTCACTCGGGGTCGCCCATGGTCATGCCGGGGGTGCGGCATCGCCGCTTTGCGACGAGCGCGAAGCTGCATGTGTGCGATCGAAGCGCGAGGAGCACCACGGCGGGCCACACCCCCACGGCACGCGGTGCCGCGCGGAGAGGCCAGATGAAGCAGCGGGTGCTGGTGGTCGAAGACGATCGCCGGATCGCGGACATGGTGATCAAGAACCTCGAGACGGCGGGCTACGAATGCCACGTCTCGAGTGACGGCGGGCAGGCGCTGGCGGACTTCGAGCGCGTGAAGCCCGACCTCGTGGTCCTCGATCTCGGACTGCCGGGGATCGATGGTCTCCAGGTCACGCGCCGCCTGCGCCGGGACAGCGACGTCGCCATCCTCATGCTCACCGCGCGCACCAGTGAGAGCGACAAGCTGCTCGGCCTCGAGCTCGGGGCGGATGATTACGTCACCAAGCCCTTCAGCACCGCCGAGCTGATGGCGCGTGTGCGAGCGCTGCTGCGCCGCGCCAGCGGCACGGTGCGCGAGCGCGTGCTCGACCTCGGCCCGCTGCACATCGACCCCACGCGGCGCAGCGTCGAGCGTCACGGCGAGCCGGTCTCGCTGACCACGCTCGAGTTCGACCTGCTGTACTTCCTGGCCTCGCGGCCGGGCCGGGTGTTCACGCGCGAGGCGCTGATGGAACAGGTGTGGGGCAGCGACCGCGTGGTCGACGATCGCTCGATCGACAGCCTGGTGAGCCGGCTGCGCCGCAAGCTCGAGGACGATCCCGGAACTCCGCGCTTCATCCAGACCGTGTGGGGCGCCGGCTACCGGTTCGCGGAGCCGACGTGAAGCGAAGAGGCCGCAGCCTCTTCTGGGTGATCGTCGGCGCGCTCGCGCTGACCGCCGTGATCGGCACGTTCGCGCAGACGCTCATCGTCGACGCCGTTCTGCGACCGCTCGAGTCGCGCGACGCCCGCGCCCGCGGCCGCCTCGCCACGTCTCGCCTGGTCGCACAGTTCGCGGCGCGCGAGGTCCGCCCCGACAGCGCGGCGGTCGCCGTCATGCTCGAGCGCACCGCGGAGGACGTGGAGCTGCGCTTCGGCACGCTCCTCTATCGCGACGACGCGGGATGGGACGTCGGCTATCCGGCGCGCCGGACCCAGGCGGCGCTGGAGTTCCTCATCCGCGGCGCCCCGCCCCCGGGCTCCGAGAATCGCTTCGGCGCGCCGCGCAACTACACCGTCTTCGCCCGGGAGCCCGCGATCTGGCAGGGACAGAAGATCGGCGAGATCATCGCTCTGCGGCCGGCGCGGGGCCCGATGGGGCCGGGCTCATCGATCGCGAATGCCCTGCTCCTCTCGCTGCCCATCGCGCTCGCCGCCGCGCTGGCGGTCGGCGTCCTGATCGTGCGCCTGCTGGTGCGTCGGCTGCGCGCCCTCGAGCTGCTGGCGTCCCGCGTCGCCGGCGGAGACCTCTCGGTGCGCGTGGACGACGAGAGCGGCGACGAGATCGGACGGCTCGCCGAGCGCCTCAACACGATGACCGCGCATCTCGCGACCGCAAAGCGGAGCGTCGAGGAGCACGAAGCCCAGCGCCAGCAGCTGTTCGCCGACATCACCCACGAGCTGGCCACGCCGCTCACCTCGATCCGTGGCGGAGCGGAGACGTTGGTCGATCCCAACGTGCGCATGTCCGAAGAGGAGCGCGCCCGCTATCTCGACGACATCCTGGCCGCGTCGCGGCGGCTGGACCGGCTGATCCGCGATCTGTTCGAGCTCGCTCGCCTCGAGGCCGGCGCTCCCGCGCTCGAGTTCGAGAATCTCGACTGGGTGGCCCTGGGCCGGAACGTCACGCAGCGCTATTTCAAGCGCTTCGAGAGCGCCGGCCTCAAGCTGCGCTGGAACGACACGCTCTCCGAAGCCTGGGTGCGCGCCGATGGCCTGCGCATGGAGCAGGTGCTGGAGAACCTCCTGCGCAACGCGCTTCGCTACGTGCCCGCCCCGGGCGAAGTGTCGGTCGGCATCACCCGCCCCTCGGGCAATTCCGGACACTTCCGCCTGACGGTCGCCGACGATGGCCCCGGACTTCCGCCCGACGAGTTGACCCATCTCTTCGAGCGCTTCTACCGAGGCCGCGACGCGCGGCCGCGCGCGGCCGATGACGACCGTGACGGCTCGGGCCTCGGCCTCGCGATCGTGCGCGAGATCATCCTGCGCCATGGCGGGGAGACCCGCGCCAGGCCACGCGACCCTCGAGGGCTCGTGATCGAGGTCGATCTTCCGGCGCGTCGCGCCTAATCTCCCGCCCGGCGTAGTAGTCCCCCCAACCGAGGAGGCGCGATGTCGCAATTCGGCGAGGACCTGGGCAAGCTGCTGCTGCGGGTGGCCATTGGCGGACTGATGTTGTTCCACGGGATCTTCAAGCTCACCCACGGGATCGACTTCATCACCGGCATGCTGCAAGCCGCTCACCTGCCGCCCTTCCTGGCCTATGGCGTCTACCTCGGCGAGGTGGTGGGCCCAATCCTGCTGCTTCTCGGCTTGTTCGCGCGCGCCGGCGGCATCTTCGTCGCGGTCGACATGATGGTCGCCATCGCGCTCACCCGAGCCGGCTCTGCGTTCGCGCTCGCCGAGAGCGGCGGCGGATTGAGCTCGGAGCTCGAGCTGCTCTATCTGGCCGGTGGACTCGTGATCGC
>DASTBI010000172.1 GCA_035712145.1 Candidatus Eisenbacteria bacterium
GCCCGAAAGGAGCCCACCGCCGTGAAGAGCCCATTCCTCGAGACGCTGCGCCAGCGAGTGCTGGTCTATGACGGCGCCATGGGCACGCAGATCCAGGCGGCCGGGCTCACCGCCGAGGACTTCGGCGGGAAGCGCCTGGAAGGCTGCAACGACTACCTGAGCGTCACCCGTCCCGACGTCATCGAGGGAATCCACGCGGCTTATTTCGACGCCGGCGCGGACGTGGTCGAGACCAACTCGTTCCAGGCCTCGGGGGTTCGGCTCGCCGAATGGGGCCTGGGCGACCAGACCGTCGAGATCAACCGCGCGGCGGCCGTCATCGCGCGACGCGTCGCCGATCGGTACGCGGCCAGGGACAAGCGGCCCCGCTTCGTGGCGGGCTCGATCGGGCCCTCGGGCATGCTGCCGTCTTCCGAGGACCCCGATCTCGGCAAGCTCTCGCTGCGCGACCTCGTCCCCACATTCGAGGCCCAGTCGCGCGGGCTGATCGAGGGGGGCGCGGATGTCCTGATTCTCGAGACCTGCCAGGACATGCTGGAGATGAAGGCGCAGATTCTCGGCGCGCGCGCGGCGATGGATGCCGTGGGCCGGCGCGTTCCGCTCCAGTGCTCGGTGACGCTCGATCCCAACGGCCGCATGCTGCTGGGCACCGACATCGCCGGCGCGCTCGCCACGCTCGAGGCGCTGCGCGTCGAGCTGATCGGCCTCAACTGCTCGACCGGTCCGGATTTGATGAGGGACAGCGTCCGCTATCTGACGCAGAACGCGAGCGTGCCGATCCACTGCATTCCGAACGCCGGTCTTCCCATCAACGACGGCGGGCGCGCGGTGTATCCGATGCTCCCTCAGCCGATGGCGGAGATCCTGCGCACGTTCGTGGCCGAGAATGGCGTGCACATCGTGGGCGGCTGCTGTGGCACCACGCCCGACCACACTCGCGCGCTGGCGGCGGCGGTCGGCGGTCGCGCTCCCGCGGCCCGCCCGGGCCGGGGCCCGTGGATGGTGTCGAGCGGCATGACCGCGGCGGCGCTGCGCCAGGAGCCGGCGCCGATGATGATCGGCGAGCGGCTCAACACCCAGGGCTCCCGCAAGGTCAAGCAGCTCACGCTGGACGACCGGCTCGAGGAGCTGGTGCCGATCGCGCGCAGCCAGGTGGAAGGCGGCGCGCACACGCTCGACGTGTGCCTGGCGCTCACCGAGCGCACCGACGAGGCGGAGCAGATGAGGCGCCTGGTCAAGAAACTGGCGCTCTCGGTCGAGGCGCCGCTGTGCATCGACTCGACGGAAGCGAACGTGATCGAAGCCGCGCTCGAGGCCTATCCAGGAGCGCCGATCGTCAACTCGATCAATCTCGAGAACGGCCGCGAGCGGGTCGATGCGGTGATGCCGCTGGTCATGAGGTTCGGCTCGGCCGTGATCGCGCTGACGATCGACGAGCAGGGGATGGCCAAGACCGCCGAGCGCAAGCTCGAGATCGCGCGCCGCATCCACGACATCGTCACCCGCGAGTTCGGGCTCGCGCCGGAGATGCTGATCTTCGACGCGCTCACCTTCACGCTGGCCACCGGCGACGCCGAGTTCCTGCGCTCGGGGATCGAGACCATCGACGGCATCCGCGCCATCAAGCGCGAGCTGCCGGGCGTGCTCACCAGCCTCGGCGTCTCGAACGTCTCCTTCGGACTGTCGAAGGAGGCGCGCGCGGTGCTCAACTCGGTGTTCCTCTACCACTGCGTGCAGGCCGGCCTCGACATGGCGATCGTCAATCCCGCGGACATCACGCCCTATCCCGAGATCGCGGAGCAGGACCGGCGGCTCGCCGAGGACCTGGTGTTCGCGCGCGATCCCGAGGCGCTCGCCAAGTACATCGCGCACTTCGAAGGCCGCTCGCCCGGAAGCAAGGCCAAGGAAGAGGAAGCCGAGATCGCCGCGCTCTCGGTGGAGCAGCGCATCCACTACCAGATCCTGCACCGGAAGCCGGCCGGCATCGAGGACCTCATCGACCAGGCCGTGAAGCGCCAGGACCCCGTTCAGGTGCTCAACACCGTGCTGCTGCCGGCGATGAAAGAGGTGGGTGACAAGTTCGGCGCCGGGGAGCTGATCCTTCCCTTCGTGCTGCAGAGCGCGGAGGTGATGAAGAAGGCCGTGGCCCGGCTCGAGAACTACCTCGAGAAGCACGCCGACGTGTCGAAGGGCCGGGTGGTCGTGGCGACGGTGTTCGGCGACGTGCACGACATCGGCAAGAACCTGGTGAAGACCATCCTCAGCAACAACGGCTACACGGTCTTCGACCTCGGCAAGCAGGTGCCGGTGACCACGATCATCGAGAAAGCCAAGGAGGTGAAGGCCACGGCGATCGGGCTCTCCGCGCTGCTGGTCTCGACCAGCAAGCAAATGCCGATTTGCGTGGCCGAGCTGCATCGCGCCGGCCTCCGATATCCGGTGCTGATCGGCGGCGCCGCCATCAACCGCAATTTCGGGCGGCGCGCGGCGCTGGTCGACGGCGAGGTGTTCTACGAGCCCGGGGTCTTCTACTGCAAGGACGCCTTCGAGGGTCTCGACACCGTCGACGCGCTCGCCGATCCAGGCAAGGGCAAGGAGCTGGTCGAGCGCAACCGGCGCGAAGCCTTCGAGTTCAAGAGCCGCGCCGTGGAGATGGAATCCCGCGCGGCCGAATCCCGGGCGCAGCAGCAGGACTTCAAGGTCTCGGTGTCGCGCGACGTGAGCATCCCCGCTCCGCCTTACTGGGGAGCGCGGCGCACCGCGCCCGAGGCGGTGTCGTGGGAAGGGATGTTCGAAGGCATGGACCTCAAGACGCTCTATCGCCTGCACTGGGGCGCGCGTGGCACGGGCGCCGAGTTCGAGCGGCTCATCCGCGAGGATTTCGAGCCGCGCCGCCTCCAGCTTCAGCGTGAGGCGAAGGAGCAGGGATGGATCGAGCCGCAGGCGGTCTATGGATTCTTCCCGTGTCAGAGCGAAGGGCAGGACCTGGTCGTCTACGACCCGGCTTCCTTCTCGCCCGGGAGCCTCATGCCCCGCGGCAAGATCGAGGAAGTCGTGCGCTTCCACTTCCCGCGACAGACCGAGCGCGAAGGCCTCTGTCTCTCCGACTACTTCCAGCCGGTCGAGAGCAGCAAGTTCGACGTGGTCGCCTTCCAGGTGGTCACCGTCGGGTCGAAGGTGGACACGCTCGGCGAGGAGCTCAACGCCGCCGGGGAGTACTCGAAGGCGCTGTTCGTCCATGGGCTCGGCGTCGCGGCCGCCGAAGGCCTCGCGGAGTGGCACCATCGCAAGCTGCGCGGGGAGCTCGGGATTCCGGCGGACCGCGGCCTGCGCTATTCGTTCGGCTACAGCGCCTGTCCCGACCTCGCCGATCAGGCCAAGCTCTTCAAGCTGCTCGACCCGGAGAAGGCGATCGGCGTCACGCTCACCAGCGCCTATCAGCTCGTCCCCGAGGCCTCGAC
>DASTBI010000173.1 GCA_035712145.1 Candidatus Eisenbacteria bacterium
TCGAGGCGAGCGAGGTTCCCTACTTCGGCCGTGCCGGCTGCGCCGCCGCTCCCGGAATCGATTCGACCTCGACGCCTCGTGACTCCTTCGCGCGGACGGGTGCGAAGCGCGCCAGCAGCGTGTAGACCACCGGCACCATCACCAGCGTCAGCAGCATCGAGAACAAGAGTCCGCCCACTACGGCCAGACCCAGCGGCTTGCGTGAGTCGGCGCCGGCGCCCAGTCCGAGCGCGATCGGCATCACTCCGAGGATCGTGGTCAGCGTCGTCATCAGGATCGGCCGCAGACGGATGCGCGAAGCACGCACGACGGCGTCGATGAGCTCCTCGCCATGGGCACGGCGCTGATTCGAGTACTCGACGATCAGGATGGCGTTCTTGGTCACCAGGCCGATCAGCATGATGAGCCCGATCTGCGAGTAGATGTTGAGCGACATCCCGAAGACGAACAACGTCAGCAGGGCGCCAAACACCGCGAGCGGCACGGAGAACAGGATCGAGAGCGGATGGATGAAGCTCTCGAACTGCGCGGCCAGCACCAGGAAGATGAACACCAGCGCGAACAGGAAGAGCCAGTAGAGTCCGCCGCTCGACTCCACATATTCGCGCGACTGGCCGGCGAGGTCGGTGCGCATGCCGGCGGGCAGCGTGCGCTTGGCGATGGCGCGGAGATCATCGATCGCCTTGCCGACGGTCAGCCCGGGCGGCAGGTTGGCGCTCAGGGTCGCCGACCGGACGCGGTCGAAGTGGTTGAGCTCCTTGGCCGCCACCTTCTCCTGGACCTTGACCACGCTCGCCATCTGCACCAGGCCTTCGCGTCCACGCATGTAGAGGGCGTCGATCGCGGCGGGTGAGGAGCGGTCCTGGGGCCGCACCTGCAGCATCACTTCGTATTGCTTGTTGCCGCGCTTGAAGCGTGTCACCTCGCGCCCGCCCAGCAAGGTCTGCAAGGTGGTGCCGATTTCGGTCACCGAGACCCCCAAGGCCGAGGCGCGGTCGCGATCGATAGCGATCTCGAGCTGCGGCGTGTTGAGCTTGAGGTCGGTGTTCATGTTGATGAGGTAACCGAGCTTCCGCGCCTCCATCATGAACGGGCCCATCGCCTGCTGGAGCTCCTCGTAGGTGTCGGCCTGGAGCACGAACTGGACGGGGCTCCCGAACCCGCCCCCGAGGCTCGGCAGGTTGATCGGGATCGCCAGTACCCCGGGGATGCCCATGAGCTGCGGGAACAGCATGCCCACGATCTGCTGCTGGGTGAATTTCCGCTCGTTGTAGGGCTTGAGCCGCACGAACATGAACCCGTCGGTGACGCGGCCCGGTCCGCCGAAGCCCAGTCCGGTGGCCGAGAAGAACGCCTCGACGCCCGGCGTCTTGTGGTAGATCGCCTCGACCTGCCGCATGTAGCGATCCGTGTACTCGAGCGTGGACCCTTCGGGGGCGAGCACGACGTTGAACACCAGCCCGCGATCCTCGGTGGGCGCCAGCTCCTTGGGCAGGAAGAAGAACATCACGCCGATCGAGAGCACGATCGCGGCCGCCACGATCATCACCAGCCCGCGGTGGGCGAGCGCGCCGCGCAGGATGCGCTCGTATCGCACGTGGAGCCGGTGGAAGAACTCATTGAAGGCGATGCGCCAGCGCGGCGCACGCTCTTCCATCTCGACCCCTGCCGGGGTGTCACCGCCGGCGGCATCCAGCTCGTCCTCCTCGTGCATCTTGGTGCCCGCGACCCGCTTGAGGAGGAGCGAGCACAGCATGGGCGTGAGCGACAGCGCGACGAAGCCCGAGATCAGGACCGACACCGCGACCGCGATGCCGAACTCGTTGAACAGGCGGCCGACGCGGCCGGTGAGGAAGGCGACCGGCACGAACACCGCGACCAGCGCGATGGTGGTGGCGAGGATCGCGAACCCGATCTCCTGCGCGCCGTCGAGCGTCGCGCGCAGCCGTGATTTGCCCATCTCCATGTGGCGGTAGACGTTCTCGAGCATGATGATGGCGTCGTCGACGACCAGGCCGATGGCCAGCACCATGGCGAGCAGCGTGAGGATGTTGATGGTGAAGCCCAGGAAGTAGACCACCGTGAACGTGCCGATCAACGATACCGGGATCGCCACCACCGGAATCAGCGTCGCTCGCATGCTGCCGAGGAACAAGAAGATCACCAGCACGACCAGCAGGAACGCGACGCCCAGCGACACCAGCACCTCGTGGATCGAGTCCTCGATGAAGACCGAGGAGTCGTAGGCGATCTCGAGATTCATGCCCTTGGGGATCAGCTCGCGCAGCCCGGGCAGAGCGGCGTGGATCCGGTGGGCGACGTCGACGGTGCTGGCCTTCTGCTGCTTGACGATGCCGAGCCCGATCGAAGGCACGCCCCTGTAGCGCGCAATGGTGCGGTCGTCCTCGGCGCCGACCTGCACGTCGGCCACGTCGCCGAGGCGCACCGACTGGATTCCCTGCCGGGCGACGATGATCGCCGCGAACTCCTCGGCGGTGGAGAGGTCGCCGCGCGTGCGAACCGCGAACTCGCGGCCGCGGCCTTCGACGCGACCGGACGGGATCTCGGCGTTCTCGTTGCGCAGCGCCTGCTCGACTTCGGTGACCGTCAGGCCGTAGGACGCGAGCCGCTGCGGATCGAGCCAGACCCGCATCGCGTACTTGCGCTCGGCGCCGACGAACACCGCGCCCACTCCATCGAGCCGCTGGATCTTCTCGGTGAGGATGTTGTTGGCGACCTCGCTCAGTTCGAGCATGCTGAAGTTCTGGCCGTTGAGTGAGATCCAGATGATGGGCTGGGCGTTGACGTCCTGCTTGGCGACGATCGGGTCGTCGACCGTCGATGGGAGCTGGCCGCGGATGCGGGAAACGCGGTCGCGCACGTCGTTGGCGGCCTCGTCGACGTCCCGGTTGAGCTGGAATTCGACGGTGATGACCGAGCCCTGCTCACGGGACGACGAGGTGATGAGCTTCACGCCTTCGACGGTCGCGAGCTGCTCTTCGAGGATATCGGTGATCTCGGTCTCCACGGTCTGCGGGCTCGCGCCGCGGTAGAACGTGGTGACGCTGACCACCGGCGACTCGACGTCCGGGTACTCGCGGACCGGCAACCGCAGCAGCGAGATCACCCCGAAGAGCAGAATGGCCAGGCTGAGCACGGCCGCGAACACCGGCCTCTGAACGGAGACTTCGCTGAGCTTCATCGCTTGCTTTTCGCCTGAGCACCGGCCGCGGCGGCGCCCGCTTCGCCACCGGCGTTCGCGCCAGGTCCTCCCGGGCCGCCCTCGGGCAGCGGCAGCACCCGCGCGCCCTCGAACAGCTTTTGATAGCCGGCTCGCACGACCCGGTCTCCTTCCTTCACCCCCGAGACGATCTCGGCGCGTGCCGAGTCGCGAGTGCCGAGGACGACGGCCTGACGGGTGACGGTGCTGTCCGGCTTCACGACGTAAACGAAGTTTTGATCCCCTTCGCCAAAGACCGCCTCGTCAGGAACGATCAGGGCCCGAGGCCGCTGCCCGAGGGATGCGGTGACGTCGGCGGACATTCCGGGCCTCAGCTTGCGGCCGCGGTTCGGGATCCGGGCCTCGAGCTGCACCGTGTGCGTGACCGGATCGATCAGAGGATCGATCACGTTGATGGTCCCGCTGAAGATGTCCCCACGATAGGCGGTCGTGATGATGTTGACCGCGGCCCCGTGGCGGAGCTGGGCCAGGTAACGCTCGGGAGTGGAGAACGTGATCTTCATCTCGTCGATCGCCGCCACCTCGGTGATCTGCTGGCCGACCGTCAGGTAGGCGCCGGGGGAAACCATGCGGCGCCCCACCGCGCCCGCGAACGGCGAGACGATGCGCGTCTTGGCGAGCCGGGTGCGAGCAACCGCGAGATTGGCCTCGGCAACCTTGAGCGCCGATTCGGTGTCGTCCAGCTCCTGCTGCGAGGCGGCGCGCTGATCGAAGAGCTGATGCACCCGCTGATGGTTGGTCTTCGCTTGATCGCGCAGTGCCTCGGCCCGCGAAGCCTCGGCCCTGAGTTCGCTGTCTTCGAGGCGGGCGATCACGGATCCAGCCGCCACGGTCTGGCCCTCGGCGAACGGCAGCTGCCGGACGACTCCGCTGATCTCGGCCACGACCTTGACGTTCTCTCGGGCTTCGAGGGTTCCGACGGCATGGAACTGATCGGTGATCGACTGCGCCTCGACCTCGGCGATCTCGACCGGGGTCGGCGGCATCTGGAAGCCGCCGCCACGCTTGGCACAGGAGGCAGCGAGCAACCCGAGGACGAGTACGGAAAGGTGCGACCCTCGAATGGCACGAGCCATACTCATGGAGTCCTCTGGGGAGCAGGTTGGGTGAGGCGTCTCAATTCGGTCCTCGAGCGCGCCACGCGCACCATCGCCTGGGACATGCGCAGCTGCGCTCCCGCGACCTGCGCCTCGAGGTCGACGATATCGTACGCCGTGGCCCGGCCGGCCTCGTATTCGAGCCGTCCGATGCGAGCCTGCTCCTGGGTGGCCGAGAGCAGCTCGCGCAACGCCCGCAGCGTCGCCTGAGCCGTCTCGGCATCGCGATATGCCGTGCGCACGTCGGTTTCGAGCGCCAGGCGGCGCGCGTGCAGCACGGCGCGCGCGCGTTCGTACTCGCCGCGGCTGCGCTCGTGCTCTCCACGATCGGCGCGCCAGGGGATCGGCATGGTCAGTCGCAGGCCGAAGTTCCACTCCGGATAGTCGTCGCCCCATACCTGGTCCCAGGCGTGGTCGAATCCGGTGTCGCTCGAGGTTCCCAGCGTGTCGCCGCCGAACACGATCGGGCGGCTCGTCCCCGCCAAGCCCTGCCCGCCGTAACCGCCGAACGCCTCGACCGAAGGCCATGCGTTCCATGCCGCGCGCTTCAAGCGATGCAGCGCCGCGGCCGTGTCCTGCTCGGCGGCGCGCAGCTCGGTGTTCGAGACCATCGCCCGGCGCATCATCTCGTCCAAGGGATCGAGCGCCGGCGGCGGGATCGGCTCGTCGGCGGCGTGCAGACGCGCCTGGCTCCCGGGCGAAATGCCGATCGCCTGAGCGAGGCGGTCCGATGCGGTGCGGACCCCGAGCCGCACCTCGAGCAGAATGGCCTCCTGATCGGCGAGGAACGTGCGCGCCGCCGCCACCGCGGCCGGACCGGCGACTCCCGCGCGTCCGCGCAGCATCTGGTCGCGAAGGAACACCGCCGCGCTCTGGCGCTGGCGGAGCCGCGCTTCGAGGTCGCGCTCGATGGCGTACAGCGTCCAGTACGAGGCTTCCACGTCGGCGCTCACCTGCAGCTCGGCGCTGTCGTAGCGCCGTTCCGCAGCCTCCACCTCGCGATCCCGCGCCCGCAGCTCACCGCGCGTGGCCGCGGTGCCAAAGCCCTTGAGCAACGGCTGCACGAACGCCAAGCGCGCGCCCGCGCGCCGCTCGCGCGGCAAGGTCGTGAACGGCGCGTTGCTCTCGAACTTGTCCTGGACGACCGATGCCGAGATCAGCGTTCCGATCGGCGAGAGCCACGAGAGTCCGCCGGTCACCAGGCGCTGCCGGGTCTCCGAGCCGGCGAACGGCGAGCTCACCGGCGAATCGATGCTGATCTGCTCGTCCGCGGCGACCAGAACGGGATCGAAGTCGCCCGCCGCGGTCATCCTCGAGCCCCGAGCCGCGCGCAACGAGCCGAGCGCGCCGCGCGTCAGCGGGCTGTTGGCGACACCGAGGCGTTGGGCCTGGTCGAGCGTGAGGCTGAGCGTCTGGCCTGGGACTTCGCCAGCCAGGAAGGAGGTGTCGGGCTCGGCGATGGCGGGGACTTGAGCCTCGGCGCGCGGCCCCCATAGGGCGGCGACGATGGCGATCGAGAGCACTGTGCGCGTGTTCCGGTGCAAGAATGGCCGATCTGCGATGGGTTCGACTTCTATTCGTTCGTCGAGTGGGATTCCTTTGCCGCTGGTGACCGGGCGCCGGTCAGCGGGGAGTCAGCCGCTTAAGATAAGCCGAAGCGGGGGAGCGGTTCACGGGATTTCCGGGGCCCGATGACCGCGGCTTGCGAAGGTCCGAGCGCGGGTGCCGGAGCCCCACTCAGTTGCCCGCGAACAGCCGTTGGCCTAGCCAGTAGGCTCCCGCCAGAACCACGGCATAGGAGCCGTAACGCACGACGCCATCGGCCAATTGGGGGGAGCGGCCGCGCAGCAGGCCGAGCGCGGGCGCGATCGCCGCGACGATCACAGCTTGTCCGACCTCGACGCCCAGGTTGAAGGAGAACAAGGACCAGCCCAGAGCGGATGGAGGGAGACCGAACTCCCTCAGGACGCTGGCGAAGCCGAATCCATGAACCAGACCGAAGAGGAAGGCGAGGGTGACTCGGTGATCGTGGCCGGGCTTGGCTCTGAGGTTGTCGAAACCCACGAGCGCGATGCTCAAAGCGATCAGCGGCTCGATGATCCGTCCTGGCGGGTCCACGATGCGTAGCGTGGCGAGCGCGAGCGTGATGCTGTGGGCCACGGTGAATGCCGTCACCACCTTGAGCAGCCGGGAAAAGGCGCCCCCGAGGAGCAGCAGAGCGATCACGAACAGCACGTGATCCGGGCCGGTGAAGATGTGCTGGATGCCGGCCACCAGGAACGTGCGAAACACGGCCAGATGGCCTTGTCGAGTGCCGGTGTAGAGACGCCCGCTCTGGTGACGGCGGTCGAGCACCGTCTGAAGCTTCAGCGAGTCGCCTTCGTAGACATTGAGGTAGGTTTCGTGCCTGGGGTCGTGGGGAAAGAGCCGCGCTTCGACGTCGAACGTCCCGGGCCGGCGCTCGAGCGTGGCCGTAAACCTGAGCTTCACGCCATATCCCGTCGGGTCGGCGAGGGCTTCTCCGAAACGGATCGGAAGCGTCTTGCCGTCTGCCGAGAGATGGAGTCGGGGTGCGAGGATCGCGGCGAGTTGAGGCCCGACGACGGCGGCGCGAGTCGAGTCCACCAGGGAATCGGCGCGAGACCAGGCGAGCTCGTGCGCCACGTCGGTCACCAGAACGCCGACCGTCCCTCGGACCTCGCCTTCGGTGAGCCGGATGTCGAGGAAGCTGTAGCCGGTGCCGTGGGCGAAGGCCGCCGCCGCCCACAGGAAGCCTGGGAGCAACGCCATCACGGCGGTCCGCCTCATGGCGCGCTCCGCGCGAAGGTGAGCGACGCCCAGTAGCTCTCCCAGTCGGCTTCCTCTCGATCCGCGCTCGGCACCATGTGAACCGAGCTGAACAGCCACTCGCCTGTGCGACCGAGCGGGAGTGTCACGAGCCCGCGCGCGTCGGTGCGCCCTTCGGTCCACGAGGGCACAGAATCCCGCATGGTGGGATCGAAGGGCCGGCCGCCCTTCGGGAGTGGGCGATTCCATGCGCGAACCAGCGCCCCGGACAAAGGCCGGCCGCGGAAGGTTGCACGCACGGTGAGCGATCCCGAGGCGGGAGTCGCGAGCGGGGTCAGCTCGTAAGTGAGGCCCGTTGGGCGGGTGATGCGCGTGACCTCCGATCCGGCCACCCAGGTCTTGGCGCAACGGGCATAACGCTCGCGCACGACGCCCGAAGAAGACGCGTGAGCGCGCCGAGCACGGACCGCGTCCAGGCCCTCGAGCTTCAGGTAGGCGTCGAACTCCGCCGCCGGCAGCTCGACGTCGGCGAAGGTCGATTGATGGGACACCAGCGAGCCTCCCTCGTCGGCGACGACGAAGCGCGCCATCACCAGATCGCCATTCCGCGCGGCTCGTGACAGGTCGATGTCGCGGGTCGTGCGCAGGGAGAAGCGCACCGCGCGGCTTGGGGCATAGGGTTTGATCTCGCCACGGAACCCGGTTCCCACGTAGGCCTTCACCGCCACCGTGTCGCCGCGAGCCGCCCGGTAGCGGGTGGGCGCGAGCCAGAACTCGTGGGCGCCGGCGGGACAGGGCAGGAGGCACGAGGCGAGCGCCATCCACCAGGGCATGCGGTATCGGCCGGTCGCCATGCTCTGATTACGGTGCCGAGATCTCGCCGGATGAGCCTCCGGGCTTGCGCGCCAGAAGCCGCGCCAGCATGGGTCCCGAATCCGGCGTCTGCTCCTCATAGTGCTCGACCACGAATCCGGGGAAGTGCCGGGGCAGCTCGTCGCGATCCAGCAGGAAGCGCGGGTGCTTCGGGCGGCCGAATCGCTCCTGGCCCTTGAGGTAGGTCTCGTAGATCACGACGCCGCCCATCGCGACGGCGCGCGCGATCTGCGGGAACAACGGCCGGTGGAGGAAGCGGAACACCATCACCACGTCGTGGCTCTCGACCGGGAGCCGCGGATCGCGCGTCTCGAGATCGCGGGTCTGGGTCTCGATCTTGACCCCGTGGCGCAAGGCCATGGCCGATGCCTTCTCCAGCGTTCCGCGATCGTGATCCCACGCTTCGACCTCGTAGCCGCGGAGCGCCATGAACACCGACTCGCGACCGGCGCCTGCGGCCAGATCCAGGGCGCGGCGCGGTCCCTGTCGTGGATCGGGAAGCTGGGGCAGCACCTGCTCGAGGAAGGGCGATGGCCTCCATAGCGGCTTCGCGGGGGTCCGCACCAGATCGAGATCGCTCTCGCTCACCCTGCCGTCGAGCCAGGCGACGTCCCGGTAGCCGAGGCCCTCCAGGGTTTCTGCCGCCTCCCGCGCATTCGCGCTCCCGGCCGCGACCACGAGGATGTGGGCGTCACGCGGAGGCAGCTCTCCCCGGCGCTCGTTCAGCTCCGCGGCCGGCAGGTGGCCGCTGCCTTCGAAATGTCCGGACATGAACTCGCGCTCGTCGCGCACGTCGAGCAACGCGTACGACCCGATCGAGGCTGCCGCACTAAGCGGATCGAGCGCCGGCACGTCAGGAGACGATCGGAAAGGCGCAGCAGTTGCCCTGGGGGATGGGGCGGCCGTGCGGACAGTTGCGCGGGTGGCCGAGGAAGCTGCAGATGCTGTTCTCGACCTCGGGGTCGATGATGTGCTCCATGCGGCACGCCGTGGCCTCCACCTGGGGGTCGGGCACGTGGAGCGCAGAGGAGAAGAGCACTTCGGCGAGCCGGCGGCGGCGCACGAGATCCCGCGCGCGATTGCGTCCGCGCGGGGTGAACTCCAGCGTGGTCCCGGGAGGAAAGATCAATCCGCTCTCGGCCATGCCGGTCAGCGTGCGGCGGTTGTCCACCACGTCCGGGATGCGCACGCGGCTGGCTTCCGGAACGCGTCCGTCCTCTTCCAGCGCCCACATCTGCACCAGGACCTCGTCGTAACGACGCTCGAGCTCTTCGCTGTGCACGGTGAGATCGGCGAGCCGGCCGTGCGCCAGCTCGACCCGGCGATCGGCCAGGTTTCCGACTCGGGCCGCGTGGGTCACCGTCACCAGCGTGTGGCCCTCGGCATGGAGCTCGCGCAGGAGCGTCAGCACCTTGCTCTCGTTCTCCTGGTCCAGGTTCCCGGTCGGCTCGTCGGCCAGGATCAGGCGCGGCTTGTTGACGAGCGCGCGCGCCACGCACACCCGTTGCTGCTCGCCGCCGGAAAGCTGTCCCGGCAGATGATGGGCGCGGTCGCCGAGACCGACTCGCTCGAGCGCAGCCCGCGCCTCGGCGGCGTCGGCCACCGAGTGGTAGTGCTGCGCGACCATCACGTTCTCGAGCGCGTCGAGGTAGGACAGCAGATGGAACTGCTGGAAGATGATCCCGACCCGCTCGCGGCGGAAGCGCACCCGCTCGGCATCGGTCATCGCGGTGAGCTCCTGACCGTCGACCCACAGCCGGCCCGCGGTCGGCCGGTCGAGTGCGCCGAGCAGGTTGATCAGCGTGCTCTTGCCCGAGCCCGAAGGGCCCATCACCGACAGCCATTCGCCGGCCTTGATGTCGAGCGTCACGTCGTCGAGCGCCTTGAGCTTGTCGTAGTGGCGCGAGACCGACACGAGCTGGACCAGGGGACGGCTCATCATTCGCCCTTCAGGACCGGCGCCGGATCGACCGCCAGAGCCAGGCGGATGGGTCCGATGCCCGCCGCCATCGCGACCGCGATCGAGACGGCGAGGACGAGCGGGAGCAGGCCCCATTGAATGCTCACCGAGGTGTGGAACACTTCGCGCCCGATCACCTGTGCGGCGAGCAGGCCCATCCACCACCCGAGGAAGCCGCCGAGGAAACCGACCGCCAGCGACTCGGCGCCAAACTGCCGCACGACCGCGCGCTGCGAAGCGCCGAGCGCCTTGAGCAGCGCGATCTCGCGACGGCGCTCGAGCGCCAGGTCGGTCAACGTCCCGAACGTGCAGAGGCCGGCGGAGAACAGCACGCCGAGCGTCACCCACGCCATCAATCGGCGCATCCGCTCGAACAGACCGGCTTCGGTCGACGAGAGCGCGTGGATCACGCTCGCCGAAAGGCCGCCGCCCGCCTCGATGGAGGCGACGACCCGCTGCTCGTCGCTCGGCCGCGCCAGACGCGCCTGGATCAGGCTGATGCGTCCTTCGAGACCGGCCAGAGCCTGCGCGTCCTTCAGCGGAATCCACCAGGCTTCGTCGTCGGGGGTGCCGCTCTCGAGCGTGGCGCCAACCGGCAGGGCCAGCCGGCGCTCCTCGCCTCCAGCGCTGCGGAACACCGCGGACAGCGTGTCGCCCGGCTTCAGATTCAGGGTCGCGGCGAGCCGCGCACCGACCAGCGTGCGATCGTCGCCCGCGCCGATCCGCCACGAGGGATGCAGACGGCGAGCGGCCTCGAGGTCGGCGCCGACGATCGATAGCGGACGGCCTTCGTGCGAGGCGCTCACCAGGAGCAGCGCCGCGCTCTGGACTCCCGTGCGCGAGACGCGGTAGCGCGCATCGCGCTCGTCCAGCCATCTTGCGGCGTCCGCATCCGTCGCCGGCGCCACGATCAGGTTGGGCCCGAGTGCCTTCAGCTCGTGCGTGAGCTGCCGCGACACGTCGCGAGAGACATGGAGCAGCGCGCACGCCACCGATCCCCCGATGGCCACCGCCGACACCGCGATCATCACGGTGCCGCGCTTGCGCCACAGCGCGGCGCGCAGCAGGCGCAGCTCCATGCGCCGCCGGTCAGCCATGGAGCACCCGGGCGGGATCGAGCCGCAGCGCCATGCGCAGCGGCACCACCGTGCCGAGGATGCCGACCACCGCGGCGATCAAGAGCGCCACCGGAAGCAGCACGGGCTGGAACGTGGCGGCGCCGAGCGATCCGCCGCGCATCGCGTCGCCGCCCAGGCTTCCCAGCACCCAGCCGAGCAGCCCTCCCGCCAGGCACACCATCCCGGTCTCGCCAATCAGCAGCGTGGCGAGCTGCCGAGGGGACGCGCCGATGGCGCGCAGCAACGCCAGCTCGGTCGAGCGCTCCACGACCGTGGCGGTGGTGGTGGAGAGCAGGCCGAGGATCGACGCCGTGAGCGCCGCGCCGGTCAGCAGCACCATCAGCAGCGTGAGCCGGGTGACGATGTGCGCCTCGCCGGTGATCTGCTCCGTGGCGGGAATGACCTCCACGCCTTGGAGCCGCGCTTCGATCTCTTCGGCGACCACCGTCGGATAAGCCGTGCACATGTAGCGCTCGTAGCCCTTGGGATCCTTGGCGGGATCGGGAGGCGGCGTGCGCGGCCCGGGACGCACCAGCGCGCTCATCCAGACCCGATCCACTCTCGAAGGCCGGGCCGCCAGCGCCTGGGCATGCGCCAGGGAAGTCCAGATCCGCTGCTCGTCGGCGCCATCCGCGCTCACCACGCCCGTGACCCGCATGCGGACCGGCTGCGCGCCGACCGAGAGCTCGACCGATCCCCCCTGATGCACGCCGAGCCGGTTGGCGATACGGCGGCCGAGCGCCACTTCGGGAGCGCCGTCGCGGGGCCACCGGCCCTGCAGCGACCACGTGGGACGGAGGCGGTGGAGGCCGGTGGTCCATGCCCCTTCCTCGGTGGGAACGGCGTGATCGAACCATGTGCCCACCAGGGCCACCGGCTGCCCGCGGAGCGAGGCCGGCACCATCAGCTCGGGCGCCGCGTGAAGGATGTTGTTCTTCCAGAAGCCCTTCTTGAGATCGGCGACGGAGGCTTCGTCCAAGCCGTTGGACGCGCGCGCGGGTGCGATGTCCGCGCCGCCCAGATCCGGAGACCACGAGGCGCCGCGGGGCTGGATCACGAAGTTCGGTCCCGCCGCTCGCAGCGCCAGCGCGACGTCGTCGCCGACCTTGAGCGCCAAGGTGGCGAGCGCCACCGCCATGCCGGTGCCGAGCGCGACCACGGTCAGGCCCAGGGCGACGCGAGAGCGGCGAGCCTCGAGAGACCGCACCAGCATTCTCCGGAACACTATCGCCCCTGCAGGTGCGGCAGGATGGCGCGGACGTCGTGCTCGGCGATCGTCATCAGCCCGCCCTCGGTGCCGTGGGGCAGCGGAATCGGGTTGCAGCCGCCGGAGCGGCCGAGCGTGGCGCGCGAGATCGGCGAGGCGCAATTGCGGCACACCACCGCGTGCCCGTCCTCGAAGTAGCCCTTGGCTCCGCAGATCTCGCAGGCATCGAAGCAGATGAGGATCTGGTCGCCGCTCTTGACCGCAAAGAACCGGACCGGAGCTTCGGGCAGCGTCGCCTCATAGAAGTGGAGCCGGCCGTCGGCGAGCGGAGCCGGATCGATGCGAATCACGCCGCCCTGGAAGGCGACCGGCGTGGCGGGCGGGCGCTCCGGCATCCGCGATCCCTGGACGAACGCGGTGGCGAGGAAGCCCACCACCACCAGGCCGATCAAGCCGGTCCACCGCCGGCGGCTGGCATCGCGCGCCGCCGCGGCCCGCGCCATGCGCGCTTCGGGGCCCGCCGCCGCGTCGACGCGCGGCAGCGACGTCGGCCGCAGCAGCCACAGGGCCGCGAATGCGACGGTGAGCGTGAACAGCAGCATCTCGTTCTTCACCACCGGCCCGATCAGCGCCATCTCGCGCTGGCTGGATGGCAGCACTTCGGCCTCCGACAGCTCGTGCAGTCCGCCGACCACGAGCTGCACCGCGATCAGCAGGAGCACCGCGGCCGTGAGCGAGAAGAACGGCTTGAGCGGCAGCTTGACGCTGCCGCGCACGAAGAGCGCGCCGAACACGACGGCGAGCGCGAGCCCGATGGCCGCACCCAGCCACAGCGCCAGGCCTTCGCTGCTGAACGAAGCCGCGGAGAGGAACACCGCGGTCTCGACGCCCTCGCGAAGCACCATGGCGAACGCGAAGAGGAAGACGCCGAGCGCGCCCGATTGGCCGGTGGTGGCCTTCGTCATGCCCGCCTCGATCTCCTGCCGCATGCGCGGCGCGGCGCGCCACATCCAGACCACCAGGCTCACCACCAGGGCCGCGCCCACCAGCATGGCGATGCCTTCGGCCAGCTCCTCGTTGTAGGTGAGGCGGGTGAGGAAGAAGGTGAGCACCGCCGAGCCGGCCACCGCGGCCAGGGTGCCGGCGATCAGCGCGCCCTTGAGCCCGCTCCGGCCCTGACGCTCGAGGAAGGCCAGCGCGATGGCCAGCACCAGGGCGCCTTCCATCCCCTCTCGCAAGGTCACGACCAACGCTTCGAACATGAGCCCCCCAGGACGCGGAATTTCAGCAGCGAGGCTGTCCGAATGGGCCCCGCCCGTCAAGACGGAGCCGGCACATGGCGCCAGGTCATTGACGCGCCCCGGAATCGGCACGGATACTTCGAGCGTGACGTTTCCGATTCGCGCCTGCCGCGGGGCGCTGTGGCTCATGCTTCTGGTCGCCGCTCCGACAATCGTGTCGGCGGACCAGCCCCGCCGCGCGGCCGCCCTGTACCGGCGCGCCCTGAAGGCCGAGACCAGCGGTGGCTTCGACGGGCGGCGCAAGGCGATGGAGTGCCTCGAGCAGGCGACCCTTTGCGCTCCCGACACCGTCGCCTATCAGATGGCGCTGGCCCGCCTTTACCTCGAGATGGGATTCCTCGGCCTGGCGCGGCACCGCTTCGAGCGCGCCGCCGAGCTCAACCCGTACTCCGCCGAAGCCCACGTTGGCCAAGGCCACCTTTGGCGCAAGGAGTATCTGAAGTACCTGGAGACGAGGGCGCTCGATCGCTCGGTGCACGAGTTCCAGATCGGAGCGCGGCTCGCGCCCGCGCACGCCGAAGCCTGGCTGAGTCTGGTTCCCCTGCTGATCGAGCAGCATCGCCTGCCGATGGCGCAGGAAGCCGCCGAGCGCGCGATGGGAGCGGACGCCACGAATCCCGAGTGTCTGCTGGCCTGGGCGCACACGTCTTTTCGCAACGGTCACGTGACGCGAGCGGACAGCGTCTTCCGCCTGGCGATCCCGCGGCTCGCGGGCATGGCGCGCGACCGGTTCCTCGACATCGCGCCGCTGGCGACGGAGCGGGACACCGCGCAGTTGAGCCGGCTTCCCGCGAAAGGCAGGAGCGAATTCGTCGCGCGGTTCTGGAAGGACCTCGATCCGGATCTGGCGTCTCCTGAGAACGAGGCGCAGCTCGAGTACTGGTCGAGGGTGACCCAGGCCTACTTCCTCTACTTCAACAAGCGGCGACAGGAGTGGGATCAGCGCGGCGAGATCTACGTGCGCTACGGCCCGCCCAAGGTGGTCACTTACAACCCGATCGGCGCTCAGCTCCGCTTTCAAATGGGACGCTACGGAGCGTTCCCGATGAACGTGCTGATCTGGGGCTATCCCGAGCTCGGCATGGTGGTGCCGATGCACGATCGGCTGCTCACCGGACACTATCTGCCGCCGTTCTCCGTGGTCGAGAGCACCGACCCCGTTCCCGATCCGGATTCGCTGGCGCAAAACGATGAGAAGCTCGCCAGCGCCGGCGGCCGAGGCGTGTTTCCGGTGCTGCCGCCCGGTACGACGCCGCTGCCGATCTCGAGCGTCGCGGGGCGGTTCCAGGGCGATCGCGGACCGCGTCTCCTCGGATGGGTCGAGAGTCCGGGAGTGGCGTCGGACTCGTTGTGGGCGGATTGGGTCGTGCTCGACACGGCGCGCGTCGAGGTCGCGCGCGTGCGGCGGATGATGAGCGCGTCCGCATGCGACGTGAGCGAGTTCCGGATGGCCGACTTCACGTTCGATCTGCCGCCCGGCGAGTACTACGCCGGAGTCTCGGTGCGCGGCGCCGGCGGCCTGCGCGGCACGCATCGTGGCACGGTGGTGGTGGAGCGCCCGGAGGCGCTGCTCCAGCTGAGCGATCTGGTGGTGGCGTGCGGCCCTCCGCTCACCGAGCGCGACGCCTCCGGCGCGCCGTCGGTGCGGCTGGCCGCCAATCCCGGCGCCCGGGTGGTCGGCAACGATCCGCTCACCGCGTACTTCGAGGCGTATCACCTCTTCACCGACAAGAACGGACAGGCGAGGATGGAGTTCGAGTACCTCGTGCGCTCCACCGATCGCGACCCGCGCATCTGGCTCAAACGGGTCTTCGCGCCGCGACCCCGGGTCCCCGACATCTCCGCGCACCGTCAGGAATCACAGATCGGCAGCATCCGGCGGCAGTACGTGAGCGTCCCGGTCCAGTCGTTACCCCCCGGGAACTATCGCCTCGAAATCCGTGTCCGGGACCTCACCGTGGGCACGCAGGCCGTCCGAACCGCCGATTTCACCAAGATTTCGGCATCCGGAAGCTAGGTCCCCCGGACTCTAAAGGGAGGGGGCCCGGGCGCCGATACCTTGGGTGGGAACGCCGCCCCGCATTCGGGTCAAGGAGGAGCATGCCCGACACCCCCGCAAAGCCCCGGATCCTCGTCGTGGATGACGAGCCCGATCTCATCGCCGTGCTGCGCATGGGCCTTCAGATGGAAGGATTCGATGTCCTCGAAGCCGCCGACGGCACCGAAGGACTGCGCCGCGCCCGCGAGGAGAAGCCGGATCTCCTGGTGCTGGACCTGATGCTGCCCAAGATGGACGGCTATCAGGTGTGCCGCTCGCTCAAGTTCGACTCGCGCTACAAGAATCTTCCGATCCTGATCCTGAGCGCGCGTCCCGGCGACCAGGACAAGCGTCTGGCGATCGAGATGGGCGCCGACGACTTCATTCGCAAGCCATACGACCTGAAGGACCTGGTGGCGCGCATCCGGCAGCGGCTCAAGCTGGGGGGGAAGGAAGCGGCGTAGGCCCGCCTGAGCCTCGAGCGGTGCTCAGCACTTCCATCATCTCGTCGTGCAGCGGACCGTTGGTGGCCAGGATCTCCGGCCCATCGACGTCGAAGGCCGACCCGTCATATCGCGTGACGCGTCCGCCCGCCTCGCGCACCAGGAGCACTCCCGCCGCCATGTCCCACGGCGAGAGGTCGGCTTCCCAGAAGCCGTCGAACCGTCCCATGGCGAGGTAGCAGAGGTTGAGCGCGGCCGAGCCGTCGCGGCGGATCGCCTGGGCGCGGACCAGGAAGTCGCGAAACAGGCGCATGTGCGGCTCGGGGTTCTTCCGCACCTCGTAGGGAAACCCCGTCACCAGCAAGGCGTCTTCGAGCCTGGCGATCGCCGAGACGCCGATCGGACTTTCGTTGAGCGTGGCCCCCGCGCCCGATGCCGCCGCGAACATCTCGTCCCGCACCGGATCGTAGACCGCACCGGCGACGAGGGTTCCTTCGCTTTCCGCGGCGATCGACACGGCGAAGAAAGGATAGTTGTGAGCGAAGTTGGTGGTGCCGTCCAGCGGATCGATCAGCCAGCGCACCGGGGCGCCGTGTCCCGCGCGCTCGCCCGACTCCTCGGCCAGCACGGCGTGGGTGGGGAAGCGGCGGGTGATCTCGGACAGGAGGTAGGCGTCGGCGCGGCGGTCGAACTCGGTGACCAGATCGGTGCGGCGCTTGCGCTCGGGGTGGTGGATCCCGCCATAGCCTTCGAGCAGGATGGCGCCGGCCGCGCGCGCCATCTCGACCGCGGCGTCGCGGAGCGGGATCGAATCCATCGCGATCAGCGGCCCGCGTGCGTGGCGCTGTGGCGGCAGATGCCGGAGAGACCGTAGGGGCAGTTCCTGCAGGTCTGGAAGCCGGGCTTCGGCACGAACTGCGCGGCCCGTATCCCGGCAGCCGCTTCGGCGATGCGCGCATGCGCCTTCTCGAGGTGCGCCGCGCTCACCGCGGCGCTGCCCTTGGTGTCGCTGTCGACGAAGTGCAGCTCCACCCGGGCCGGCATGATCCCGCGGGTCTCGTGATAGGCGAGCGCATAGAGTCCGAGCTGCCCCGCGTCGAGGCTCTCCATGGTGCGCTGCATGGCGCCCTTCTCCTCGTCGACCTCCGCCGTCTTGAAGTCCACGATCACGATGCCGCCTTGCTTCTCCTCGATCCGGTCCCATCGTCCGCTCACCGAGTTCATCCCCTGGCGGAACTTGAAGCTCTGCTCGACCTGAAGCGGCGCGCTGTCGCTCTGCTCCTCGCGCGCCACGAACTGGCGCAAGGTCTCGCGTCCCTGCTCGAGACGGCGCTCCTCGTGGTCGCGTGACAGGAATCCGTCGCTCGACCACGAGCTCTCGAACACGCGGATCACGTCCTTGGCCGTGATCGGATAGCCCTTCAGGCGGTGCTGGTGATAGATGAGGATGGCGTTGTGGATGGCGATGCCGTACATCGCGCGCGGGTCGCTGGGCAGGGGGATCTGCAGCTCGTGCGCGTAGCGGTACTTGAGCGGGCACGTCAGGTAGTCGTGGACGCGAATGCTCGACAGCTCGAGCAGCTCCTGGTCGGAGATCGGCGTGCGCGCGGCGGCCGGCGGCACCGGGGCGGGCGCGTGGCGCTCGATGCTCTCGCGCGCCGCGATGGGGGCCCGCGGGCCCTTCGGAGCCAGGACGTCGAGCGCCTCGGCGACCAGCTTGCTCATCTTCCACGGCATGCGGGTCCCGTAGTCGATCGCCCACGTGAGGTACAGCTCTTCCCGCGCCCGCGTCATCCCCACGTAGAACAGGCGTCGCTCCTCCTCGGTGTGCGGGCTGTGCAGCGTGGGCGGTTCCTTGATGAGCGCCGGCGGGAACGGCAGCTCGTCGCCGCGCTCGCGGGTGGGGAAGCGCCCCTCGGCGAGGCTCACCATGAACACCACCGGGAACTGCAGGCCCTTGGCGTTGTGCGCCGTGATCACCTGTACGGCATCGAGCTCGACGTCGACCTCCGCGGCCGCCGGATCGTCGCCGGCCTCGATCAGGAGATCCAGGTAGCGCACGAAGGTGTGCGCGCGATTCTCCTCGAGCGACTCGCTGATGCGCTTGGCGATCTTGAAGAACTTGGCGACGTTGCGGATCTTCTCCTCGGCTTCCGGCGTGTCTTCGGCGGTGAGCTGCGCCAGGAATCCGCTCTCGTGGACGAACGCGTACAGCACGTCCGTGGTCGGACGGCGCACCGCCAGGTGCACGAGCTGGCGTGTGAGCGTGAGGTAACGGTCCGCGGCGCCGCGCGTCCGGTCCTGGAGCTCGTGCAGGAGCGGCTCGGCGGCCAGCCGCTCGAGCACCTGCCGCAGGCTCTGGTTGCGCCTCGAGGCGAGGCTGTTGAGCCGCATGAGATCGGCTTCTTCGGCCCCGAGCAGCGGCGAGGCGAGCAGCTGGTAGGTCGCGGTGCTGTCATCGGGATCGGCGACCGCGCGCAGGACCGCCAGGCAGAGCCGGACCTCGTCCCGCGAGTAGAGCCGCGACTGCGCGTTCTGCTGAAAGGGGATGCCGGAGGCCTCGAGCGCGGTCAGCACCGGCACGAGCTGGCGATGGGTGCGCGCCAGGATGGCGAAGTCCCGCGGGCTGCGCCGTCCCGCCTCGATCTCGGTCTTGATCGTGTCGACCACGAACTCCGCCTCGTCGCTCGCGGTCAGGAATTCGCGATGCTCGATCAAGCCGTCACCCTCGAACGCCGACCGCAGGCGCTTCTCGAAGCGCTTGTCGCCCGAGCGCTGCTGCAGCCTGGCCTCGAGCCGGTCGGGGTTGTTGTGCTGGATGAGCCGATAGGCGGCATCCAGCAGGTTCTGCCGCGAGCGGTAGTTGGTGGTCAGCACGACGGTCTTCGCGTCCGAGAACACCTCGAGGAAGGCGAGGAGATTGGCCATCTTCGCGCCGCGGAAGCGGTAGATGCTCTGGTCGTCGTCGCCCACCACGGTGAGGTTCTGCCGCTCGCCCGCGAGCAGGCGGATCATCTCGAACTGCGAGTGGTTCGTGTCCTGGAACTCGTCCACCAGGATGTAGCGGTACTGATCGTGGAGCTGCCGCAGCACGTGCGGGCGTTCGCGCAGGATGCGGAGCGCGAGCCCCACCTGATCGCCGAAGTCGAGCCGGTCGTTGGAGAGCATCAGCTCGCGATAGCGAGCATAGGCCAGCGCCTTCTCGAGCTCCGCGGCGGCTTCATCCCGCTGGCTCTCGTCGCGCGCCTCGGCTTCGAGCTTGCGGGCGAACGCCAGGTATTCCTCGGGCGAGACGTCTTCATCGCGAGCCCGGCTGAAGCATCGGACCAGGGCCGCCAGATTGGCGTCCGGCTGGCCCAGCGGCGCGTAACGCCGGAGCCCGAGATCGAACAGATGCTCGCGCAGGAACACCCGCACCTCGGCCTCGCTGCAGACGCGCGGACGGGTGGTGAAGCCGAGCTCGATGCCGAAGCTCCGCACCAGACGGTCGCCGAAGGCGTGGAAGGTGGCGATCGTGGCGTCGGTGTACCCGTACGGGACGAGCACGTCGACGCGCGACTCCATCTCGGTCGCCGCCTTGTCGGTGAAGGTGAGGGCGAGGATCTGCTCGGGGCGAACCCGCTTCTCGGCGATCAGCCAGGCGATGCGGCTGGTGATGACGTGGGTCTTGCCGGTGCCGGCGCCGGCGACGATCAGCAGCGGGCCTTCGCCGTGGGTGACGGCTTCGCGCTGCCGCTCGTTGAGATGTTCGAGGATCAGAGCGCTCCCGTGCGGGGTGGCACGGGTGTCGACGGTCATCCTCGCACCCGTTGCAGGGTGGGATCGAAGGGCGCTTCGTTGAGACGCCGCGCGCCATCCGGCTCGACCACGACCAGGTCCTCGAGACGGACTCCGAAACGCCCGGGAAGGTAGATGCCCGGCTCGACGCTGTGCACGTTGGAGGCCTCGAGCGGCGTGGCATTGCCACCGGCGAGATAGGGCGGCTCGTGGACTTCGAGTCCGACACCGTGACCGGTGCGGTGCACGAAGAACTCGCCGTAGCCGGCCTTCTCGATCACCGCGCGAGCCGCACGATCGACCGCCTCGCAGGGCGCGCCGGGCCGTGCCGCCGCGATACCGGCGCGGCGCGCGTCGTCGACGATCGCGTACACCTTCTCGGCCTCCGCGGGCGGCGTGCCGAGCCAGAATGTGCGAGTGATGTCGGAGCCATAGCCGGAGGTGTATGCGCCGACGTCGAGGATCACCACGTCGCCTTCCTGCAGACGGCGCGACGAATTGAAGTGGTGAGGCAGCGCGCTGTTCGGACCCGAGGCGCAGATCGCCCACGGCTCGGTGTCGCCCGCGTCCTCGAACCTGCGCATCGCGAAGCGCGCGACCTCGATCTCGGTCATGCCGGGCCGCATGAACTCGGCGGTCTCGAGCACGATGGCGTCGGCGTGACGTCCGGCCTCGGCGAGATGGCGCAGCTCGTCCGGGTCCTTGACCGCGCGCAGCGGGGCCATGGCCGATGCTGAGGGGCGACAGGTCGCGCGCGCCGCGAGCGCCAGCAATGGAGTGACTCGGAATCCTTCGCCGATCAAGAGCGTACGCGGACGGTCGAGATCGAGCCGCTTCTCGAGCATCGGCAGAGGGTTCTCGTGATCGGCCCAGGCCACGCATTCGAGCCACGGGCACTCGTGCGCGAGCGCGTCGGACTCGAGACGCGGCACCAGGCAGAAAGGATCGCCCCGGCGTGGAACCACGAGCGCCAGGAGCCGCTCGGTGGAGCGCGCCTTGGCGCCGGTCGCCCAGAAGAAGTCGGCCGACGGAGCGATGAGCATGAAGTCGGCCTCCTGCGAGTCGATCGCGCGCTGCAGGCGCGAGACGCGATTTCGATGGAGATCGCTCACGTCACGCACGCTAGCACCGGGGAAAGCGCGCGGCAACGACGCGCCGCTGAGCCTTTCGCGGTCTTGCCGGTGCCGCACGCGGTCACTAGACTGGCGGGTCGTGAAGCTCCAGCATGGAAGCGGAGAGCGAGGTCTCGCGTTCGCCTGGACGGCCGTGGTCGCGGCGGTCCTGGGTCTCTCCTGCGGCGGCGGCTCCAAGGAAATGCCCCCGGTGCGGGTCACCTGGGTCGTCGGGCAGGCCCTGCCCAACTTCGATCCGCTCGGCCCGCCGGATCCGGTGAGAGCGGCGATCGAGCGCCTGATCTCGCGCGGCCTGGTGGAGGAAGACTCGACCGGGCGCATCGTGCCGGCGGCGGCCGAGAGCGTTGCGATTTCCGGCAACGGGCTCCAGTACCGATTCACGCTTCGACCCGATCTCACCTTCTCCGACGGGTCGCCATGCCGGAGCGAAGCCTTCCGAGAAGCCATCGAGGCCGGCGTCAACCGCCTCGACCATGCCACGTACGCGTGGCTCTTTTCGTCGATCGAAGGGATGAGCAAGGCACGGCCGGGACGGCCGCTGCCGCCCCTGGGCATCGCCACACCCGACCCTCGCACGCTGCTGATCACGCTGTCGCGTCCCGATTCCCTGTTCCTCAGGAAGCTCGCGTTTCCAGGCGCCGCCGTCCCGTGGCGGCGTGGGGCGGAAGGCTGGTTCGACGGAGTCGGGAGCTACCGGATTGCCGCCGCGGCCCCGCAGCGACTGACGCTGGCGCTGCGAGCGCCATCGGCCGGCCTCCCGGACAGCATCCAGATCCGTTTCATTCCGGCCGCGTCCCGGGTGCGTGCGCTGCTGCGCGCCTCGGCGCCCGACCTGGTGTGGCCGCCTCCGCCCGATCTGCTCGATCAGGCCCTGCCTCCGGCCTATCAGGCACTGTCGCGGGCCGCGCGGCCGACACGCCGGCTGCTGCTCGTGCTCCGCCCCGACCTTCCGCCGACGTCGAAGGAAGCCGCGCGGCATGCGCTGACGAGCGGCCTGAACCGTGCCGAGCTGATCGACGCGCTGGGCATCGCGGGGGAGGACCGCACCACGGGGCTGACCGGAGCTCCGCCCTACCCCTTCCCCAATGACGATCCTTCGCAGGTGCGGGAGTGGCTCGAGCGAGGAGATCTCGGCCGCTCCCTGCACGTGGTGATGGCGTATTCCGCCGACGGCATGGGGGCGCGCGTCGCGCGCACGCTGCAATCCGAATGGGCGCGCAACGGCCTCGACGTCGAGCTGCGGCCGTTCCGGGAGCCCGCCGTCAGCACCGAAATGCTGCGCCGCGGCGGCGCGCAGCTCCTGCTGGTCGAGGACCAGGCGATCCTCGCCACGGCGTCGGCCGAGCTGGCGAGCCTCGTCCTGCCGATGCGCGGTCCGGCCGTGGGCGCGTTCCGAGTCGGCTGGATGACGCGCGAGTTCGATCCTTGGATCTGGGCGGCCGGGAATCCACCTCCACTCGATGCCGGCGCCGCGCAGCAACGCCTCGTCGACGAGGACATCGCGCTGCCGATCGCCAATCTGCCATGGCTGTGGGTGCAGCGGGCGGAGGTGAAGGGCCGATTCCATCCGCGACTCGGCCCCGATCCGATCGGAGCGGCGCCGTGAGCACGAAGCCGTCCGTGACCGTGATCATGCCGATCCGCAACGAAGGCGCATTCATCGACCGCAGCCTGGGCGCCGTGGTCGATCAGGACTTTCCCCGTGAACGGCTGCAGATCCTGGTCGCCGACGGCCGGTCCACCGACGATACGCGTGCCCGGATTCAGGACCTGGCTCGCAAGCATCCGGAGGTGACGATCGAGATCGTCGACAATCCCGGCGGCATCGTGCCGACCGGCATGAACGCCGCGCTCCGCAAGGCGACCGGTGACATCATCGTCCGGGTCGACGGCCACACGATCGTCGAGCGCGATTACATCCGGCGTTGTCTGGATGCCCTCGAACGCACCGGTGCCCAGTGCGTGGGCGGACGCATGGACGCGGTGGCGGATGCCGCGCTGGGCCGCGCCGTGGCGCTGGCCACCTCCTCGCCGTTCGGTGTGGGCGGGGCGAGATTCCACTATTCTCCGCGGGAGGAAGAGGTCGATACGGTATACATGGGCGCCTGGCCCCGGGAGCTGTTCCAGCGGATGGGCGGTTTCGACGAGGAGATGGTGCGCAATCAGGACGACGAGCTGAGCTATCGCATTCGTGAGCGAGGCGGTCGCATCATGCTCGATCCTTCGATCAAGTCCCGCTACTACCCGCGGACCTCGCTGCGCACGCTGTGGCGCCAGTACTTCCAGTACGGCTACTGGAAGGTTCGGGTGATGCAGAAGCATCCCCTCCAGATGAAGCTCCGCCACTTCGCGCCCGGAGCGCTGGTCGCGACGCTGGCGGTGACGGCGCTCGCGTCCCCGTTCTCGGCCGCGGCGCGGG
This sequence comes from Candidatus Eisenbacteria bacterium, assembly GCA_035712145.1. Lineage (NCBI taxonomy): Bacteria > Candidatus Eiseniibacteriota > Candidatus Eiseniibacteriota bacterium. The sequence goes on from DASTBI010000173.1 coordinate 23,395, forward strand.
TCGCGCTGGTGACGGTCGCGAGTCTCTACGTCGCGGCCAATCTCGCGGCATCGGCCTGGACGGCGCGCCGGGCCGACGAGGGATCCGCGCCGTGGCTGCCGGTAGTGTTCGCAGCGCTCCACCTCTCTTATGGCGCGGGATTCCTGACCGGACTGGTGCGGTTCGCCGGTCGTTTCGGCCAGCGGCCGGCGGAGGCGACGTCGTGACCGGCGCCAACGTTCCTTACTTCCGTCCGCCGATCACCGACGACGACGTCGAGGCGGTGGCGGCGGCGGTGCGGTCCGGATGGCTCACGAGCGGCCCCCAGGTCAAGCGCTTCGAGCAGGAGTTCGCGGCCGCGGTCGGCGCCAAGCACGCGCTCGCCGTGAACTCGTGCACCGCGGCGCTGCACCTGGCGGTCGAGGCGCTGCACCTGCGCGCCGACCAGGTGGTCCTGACTCCGACCATGACATTTGCCGCGACCGCGGAGGTGGTGCGCTATCAGGGCGCGTGGCCGCTGCTCGTGGACTGCGATCCGGTCACCGCGCACCTGGATTTCGCGGACGCGGAGCGCAAGCTGGCCGACTTCCGCGCCGGACGGCTTCCCGGAAAGCTGCCGGCGGACGCCGAGGTGGTGGGCATCATCCCGGTCCACGTCGCCGGCTTGATGATGGACGTCGCGAAGGTGAAAGCCTTCGCCACGAAGCACCGCCTGTGGACCGTGGAGGACAGCGCCCACAGCTTTCCCGCCGCGTGGCGCTGCAGCGCCGGGCATGCCTGGCAGCGCTGCGGAGAGAACACCTCGATGATCGGCTGCTTCTCCTTCTACGCCAACAAGACCATCACCACCGGTGAAGGCGGCATGGCGGTGACCGACGACGACGATCTCGCCGGACGCATGCGGCTGATGGCGCTTCACGGGTTGTCGCACGACGCCTGGGGACGGTACGCGGGAGGTCCCTGGGACTATCGGATCGTCGCGCCGGGATTCAAGTACAACATGACCGACATGGCCGCGGCGCTTGGCCTGCGACAGCTCTCGCGCGCCCACGAGCTGCGCGACGCGCGCGAAGCTCTGGCCATGCGCTACCTCGAGGCCCTGGCGGACGTGGAATGGATCGAGCTGCCGCCGGTGAACGCGGATCGCGTCCACGCCTGGCATCTCTTCCCGATCCGCTTGCGACTCGACCGGCTGCGCGCCGATCGCAATCAGATCCTCGACGAGCTGAAGAAGGAAGGGGTGGGATGCTCGGTGCACTGGCGGCCGCTCCATCTTCACCCGTATTACGAGGAGTTCGGGTGGACACGCGCCCACCTTCCCGAAGCGTCGGCGCTGTGGGAGCGACTGATCAGCCTGCCGATGTTCCCCGGCATGCGCGAGGACGAGTTCCAGCACGTGGTGCGCACGGTTTCGGCGGTTTGCGCGCGCCATGGCCGCTGACCAGCCTCCAGTCGAGGAGCTTCCCAGACCGCAGCCCGGCCTGCCGCGGGGTATCGAAGTCGCGCTGGCGGGGCTCGGATTGCTCGTGCTCTCGCCGCTCCTGCTCGTGTCGGCGCTGGCGATCATCGCCACCTCTCCGGGCGGCGCGTTGTTCCGCCAGGTGCGGGTCGGTCGCGACGGCCGCTTGTTCGGACTCCTCAAGCTGCGATCGATGCGCATCGACCTCGATGGGCCTCCGCTCACCGGCCGCGTCGACACGCGCGTCACCCCGCTGGGCCGCTGGCTGCGGCGCGCCAAGATCGACGAGATCCCTCAGCTCTGGAACGTGGTGGTGGGTGACATGGCGCTGGTGGGCCCGCGTCCCGAGGTGCCGCGCTACGTCGACCTCGCCGATCCGCGCTGGCGCCGTGTGCTCGAGGTGCGGCCGGGCCTCACCGATCCGATGACGGTCAAGCTGCGAAACGAAGAGGCGCTGATGCCGGGATCGGCGGAGGAGCGCGAGCGTTTCTACGTCGAGACGCTGCTGCCGATGAAAGTGCTCGGCAACCTCGAGTATCTCTCCCGGCGGAACGCCGCGTCCGATGTGAGCGTGCTGATGGCGACGTTGATCGCGATCGTCTTCCCGGGGCCCCCTCCGGACCGCGAGGAGCTGCTGCGCCGCGGCCGGATCTGATCGGTTCCCGTCACGGCTTTTGAGCCGCGGCGGCGCGCAAGGTATCGTGCCGCCATGAGCGTGCGCGTCCGATTCGCCCCCAGTCCCACCGGCTACCTCCATGTCGGGGGCGCGCGCACGGCGCTCTACAACTATCTCTTTGCCCGCGGACACGGCGGCACCTTCATTCTTCGCATCGAGGACACCGATGCCGCGCGCTCGACGCCGGAATCCCTGGCGGCGATCTTCGACAGCCTGCGCTGGCTCGGCCTCACCTGGGACGAGGGACCCGAGGCCGGAGGCGATTGCGGGCCCTACTTCCAGGCGCAACGCCGGGATCTGTACCACCAGCATGCAGCGACGTTGACGGCTTCCGGGCGCGCCTACCCCTGCTATTGCACCGCCGAGGAGCTGGAAGCGCGCCGCGCGGCACAGGTGGCGAGCGGCGAGCCGCCGGGCTACGACGACCGCTGCCGCGGGCTCGATGCCGAAGGGCGCGCCGCGCGCGAGAAGGAAGGGCGCAAGGCGGCCCTGCGGTTCGCGCTGCCTTCGAGCGGGGAGACCGGCTGGGTCGACGTCGTCCGCAGCCAGGTCACCTTTCGCAACGATCTGCTGGACGACTTCGTGCTGATCCGCTCGGACGGCTTGCCGACCTACAACTACGCCTGCGTGATCGATGATCACGCCATGGCGATCACGCACGTGATCCGGGGCGATGACCACATCTCGAACACGCCGCGGCAGCTGCTGCTCTACCAGGCGCTGGGCTGGACGCCGCCGGTCTTCGCGCATGTCCCCATGATCCTCGGCGCCGACGGCTCGCGACTCTCCAAGCGTCACGGCGCGACGTCCGTGGGCGCCTATCGCGACCTCGGCTATCTGCCCGAGGCGATGGTGAACTTCCTCGCGATGCTGGGCTGGGCCTACGACGGCCAGCGCGAGCTGTTCACGCTCGACGAGCTGGTGCAGTGCTTCAAGCTGGAGCGTGTGGGCTCGAACCCCGCGGTGTTCAACACCGACAAGCTCGAGTGGATGAACGGCCAGCACCTGCGGATGCTTCCCGAAGGCGAGCGCATCCGCCGGGTTGCGGCGCATCTGTCGGTGCAGGGATACGATGTCACGTCACGCGGGCCGGAGTGGCTCGCTGCACTGGTGCGCGCGATCGGGGACCGCATGAAGACGCTGGAGGATGCCGAGCGCTACGTCGCTTTCGCGCTCAAGGCGGAGCTGGCGCGCGACCCCGAAGCCTGGGCGGAGGTTCGTGAGAAACCCGACGTGGCGCCGCGCTTGCGATCGCTGGAAGCCAAGCTGGCGGTCGAGTCTTCGTGGGACCTGGAGTCGCTCGAGCGCGTCACTCGCGGCGTGGCCGCCGAGCTCGGCATCAAGGCGGGCGAGCTGATCGGCTTGACGCGCGTGGCGCTCACCGGCCGCAAGGTGAGCCCCGGCATCTTCGACGTGATGTGGCTGCTCGGACGCGAACGAACGCTGGAGCGACTCGAGGACACGGCCCGGGAGTGGGAAGAGGCGCGTCGGGCGAGCGTTTGAGGGCGAGTTCTGCCCGCGATCGGCGCGGGTTGCCGGGCTCCGGTGAGCTTTGCTAGATTGCCGCGGCTTTTCTGCTGCCCGGTGGTGTAACGGTAGCACGACTGGCTCTGGACCAGTTAGTCGAGGTTCGAATCCTTGCCGGGCAGCCACCTTCCTCTGCGGATTGATCCTCGCAGTTTCGGTTGGTAGATTGCCGCGCTTCGCGCGCGGATGCCGTGTGTGGCGCTATCGTCTAGGGGTCTAGGACAGGTGGTTCTCAGCCATCAGACCGGGGTTCGAATCCCCGTAGCGCTACCATCGCCGACACGCCGCCGTCAGAGTGGAGCGCCGGAGCCGTTCCGCTTGAAGATCTGCGTGGACGACAACGCTGCCACTTTGAGGGTCGATGGAACGGCCGCGAAGGTGGTCGATGCCGGGAAGGTGAGGAAGCAGAAAGCGGACATCGAGAAGATCGAGGCGGTTCTGCTCAAGGCTCCGTCTGGTGTCCGCATGCAGCGTGTTCCGGCGAAGGCGCAGAGTTGGGAGGTCCGTGACGAACGACTCGATTGGCCAGACCCGGAACTGAGGCACATTCGGCTACTCCGAACCATCTACTACTCGTTATGCCGCTTGATTAGACCGCACTCTGGAGGCACGCGATGGTGATGGTCAAGCCGGTTCCAGAAGGCATGCAGGCAGTTTTTCCGATGCTGGTCTGCCAGAGCCCAGAGGCCGAGATGGACTTCTGCGCGGCGGCATTCGGAGCGGTTGAGCAGGTGCGGCGGCCAGGCCCGGATGGTTCGCCAATTCACATAGCGATGCGAATCAACGACGCGTTCTTGGTGGTACAGTCAGAATTCCCGGACGTGGTAGCCAGCCGCGCACCCGTTGCCGATGGGAGCTCGCCCGTGGTCGTTTTCGTCTACGTTGCCGACGTAGACCTGGTGGTGGAGCGTGCTGTCGCTGCGGGCGCAAAGATCCTTATTCCCGCGCAGAATCAGTTTTGGGGCGACCGGTCGGCGAGGATCCTCGACCCATCTGGCCATGTTTGGACAGTTGCATCGCGCATCGAAGAGACTACGGAGCAGCAACGGGCCGAGCGCTGGTCAGACATTCGCGAAGTACGCCAGCCAGACTGAGTTGAGGCGGGACGGCACGTGTTGAGACCAAACGAAGGGTGGAGTTCCCAGGGTTTGGTGGACAGTTCTGGCATCGTAGCGGCCCGGGAGGGCCATGCCGATGCCCACAAAGCCGACTGCGAGACGAGTCCGTAGGACGTACGAGTTCATCAAAGCTCACCGCGGCGATCACAGCGTTCAGATGATGTGCCGACTGCTCGACGTCGCTCCGAGCGGCTACTACGAGTGGCTCAAGAAGCCGATGTCGAATCGGGCTCAGGAAGACGCCCGACTGCTTCGACTGATCCGCGCCTCGTTCGAAGCGAGCCAAGGCGTCTACGGCGCCCCCCGCGTCTTCCTGGATCTTCGCGAAGCCGGAGAGACCTGCAGCAAGCATCGGGTTGCGCGGCTCATGCGCGAGAACAAGCTGCGCGCCCTGCACAGCTACCGCACCCGGCGCTGGTCGGTCGGTACGCCGGCCGTCCTCGTGCCGAGTCTCTTGAAGCGGCAATTCACCGTGACACGCCCGAACAAGGCGTGGGTGACCGATATCACCTACATTCGGACGTGGCAGGGCTGGCTCTACCTCGCAGTCGTCATGGACCTGTTCTCGCGCAAGATCGTGGGGTGGTCCACCCGGCCCACCATCCACCGCGAGCTCGTGCTCGATGCCGTCTTGATGGCGGTGCGCCGCCGGCGTCCCCGTCGCACGCTCGTGCACTCGGATCAAGGCACCCAGTTCGGCAGCGATGCGTGGCAACGCTTCTGCCGCTCGAACCGCCTCGAACCGAGCATGAGTCGCAAAGGCAACTGCTGGGATAACGCCGTGGCGGAGTCCGTCTTCGGCAGCTTGAAGAAAGAGCGGATCAAGAAGCAGATCTACAAGGACCGCGAATTCGCTGCAGCCGACGTGGCCGACTACATCGTGGCGTTCTACAATCGTTCACGCCGTCACGGCCATCTCGGGGGCGTCAGTCCAGAGCAGTTCGAAGCAGCCCACAAAACGCGACGCTAGGGTGTCCACCAAACCCTGGGAACTCCACCCAAGCGGGCTCTACGGTTCGTGGCCTATTCGCTGCCTCCGACGCGAATGCGGATCGGCGGTTTCCTGTTTCTCAGCATCAGACCGGGATTCGAATCCCCGTAGCGCTACCAAATCCGACCTGCGCCGAGGTGAGTCATGCCCATTCAGGTGATCGTCGAACTGCTGGCCAAACCTGGCCGGCGGGATGAGCTCAAGAGCCTGCTCGAGAACATGGTGGCGAGGCATGGGCCGAGCCTGCGCGGTTTCCAGGGAAGCACTCGCTACGAGGCGCTGGACAATCCCGACATGCTCATCGAGATAGCCGAGTGGGAGTCAGCCGAGGCGCGGATGGAGCATATGCGGGAGAGCGCAGCCACCGGCGCCTATGCACCTGTGCTGGAAATGCTGGCCTCGCCATTCAGGGCCACGGTGATCAGGCGGCTGCCCTGACGGGCCGCTCGCATCCGATCGACGAGGCAGGATGGGCTTGAGTCGATGGACTCTTAAAGCTACCAACTCGCTTGGTGTAGGCAGGGCTTGCAGGGCTCGATTCTACCGACGCACGAAGCCGCTCTCGTGCGGCGGTTCGAACGGTTCGGTCATCAGCCCCTCGACCCGTTCCAGCCAGCCAGAACCTCTCGCGTTCTTTTCGAAGTGCGCTCGGTGTGCCTGTTCCGAACGCCAGCTCTCCATCATCACGAACTGATGCGGATCATCCTTGCCCTGGTAGACGTCGAATTCTTCGCATCCGTCGACGGTCAAGCTGAAATCTCGACCCTGCTGCAGCAGAGTGAGCAATTCCGCCGACTTGTCCTCGCGCGCTCGAAAGCGATAAATGATCGCGACACTCATTTGGCCTCCTTTCCTTCAAGGAGCGTAACTCGAACCTGTGTGGATTGGACCACGGGATTCCAAGTCGTTCTAGTTCAGAACGCTCGTTCGTATGGGGTGGGGGATTGCCGTGGGCAGAAGTCGGGCGTAGCATTTCCTTCGGCCGCGAACCTCTGACCGCCTTCGAAGGAGACGCGCCATGATCGGCTCTCGTACCCTGATCATCGTCGCGATCGCCTGGACGCTCTTCCACACCGTCCACGCCACCGCACAAAGCTCGGTTC